>CAKORQ010000006.1 GCA_934101445.1 uncultured Bacilli bacterium
TTTCTACTATATCTTATGCCACTTCATTTTAACTTCGTAATTTCTTCGCCTAATTTTCATTAAAAACTTAGCACTCTCTAATTGACAAGTGCTAAAAAAAGCATTATACTTTATTTAGCATTCAAGAAATATGACTGCTAAAATAAAGAATAACACTATATAATATATTTATATAAAAGGAGATAATATATATGAAGAAAAAAGCCTTTAAAGCGGAATCTAAAAAACTAATGGATTTAATGATTAATTCCATTTATACAAACAAAGAAATATTTTTAAGAGAGATTATATCTAATGCTAGTGATGCTATTGATAAACTACATTATATGTCATTAACTGATAAAGATATCAAAGTTGATACTTCTAAATTTAATATTCATATTACCCCTGATAAAGAGAATAAAACCTTAACTATCAGCGATAATGGTATTGGTATGACTGAAGAAGAATTAGAAAATAACTTAGGGACCATTGCTAAGAGTGGGTCTAGTGATTTCAAAGAGAATAATGAACATAAAGAAAACATTGATATCATTGGTAAATTTGGGGTTGGTTTCTACTCTGCCTTTATGGTAGCAAATAAAGTAGAAGTTATATCTAAAAAATATGGTACTGATAAAGCCAGTAAATGGATTTCTAGTGGTATAGATGGTTATGAAATCGAACCGGCTACTAAAGAAAATTATGGTACTGATATTATTTTATATTTAAAAGATGATACTGAAGATGAAAAGTATTCTAAATACTTAGAAGAATATGAAATTTCAACTTTAATTAAGAAATATAGTGATTATATAACTTATCCAATTACTATGTATGAAACTCATAAACATTTAAAACCTAAAAAAGATGAAAAAGATCCAGATGAATATGAAGAACATACTGAGTTAGAAACTTTAAACTCTTTAATTCCTATTTGGAAGAAAGATAAATCTAAAATAACTGAAGAAGAATATAATACTTTCTATAGTGATAAATTCTTTGATTATGAAGAACCAATCGCTCATATTCATACTAAGGCTGAGGGTACTATCGAATATACTTCTCTAGTTTATATTCCTTCTCATGCTCCTTTTGATTACTATACTAAAGAGTACGAAAAAGGGTTACAACTATATTCTAATGGTGTTTTAATTACAGATAAATGTTCTGATTTATTGCCAGATTACTTTAGTTTTGTTAAAGGCGTTGTAGATTCACCTGACTTATCTTTAAATATTTCGAGAGAAACCTTACAACAAAATCGTATCTTAAAGACTATTGCTAATTCTATTGAAAGTAAGATTAAAAAAGAATTAGAAACTATGCGTGATGAAGACCGCGCTAAATATGAAAAATTCTATACAGCCTTTGGTATGCAAATAAAGTATGCAGTATATAATAATTATGGTATAGATAAAGATAAAGTAAAAGATTTAGTAATGTTTATTTCATCAAATGATAAAAAATATACAACCTTAAAAGAATATGTTAGTCGTATGAAAGAGGACCAAAAAGATATATTCTATGCCTGTGGGGAATCGGTTGATAAGATTGACTTGTTACCACAAGTAGAAGCAGCTAAGGAAAAAGGTTATGAAATTCTATATTGTACCGAATATGTTGATGAATTTGCTCTTATGACTTTAAGAAGTTATGAAGAAAAAGAATTTAAAAATGTATGCAGTGAAAACGCTAATTTAGAAACCGAAGAAGAAAAGAAAGAATTAGAAGAAAAGAATACTGAGGCTAAAGAAATGTTTACCTTCATGCAAGAGGCTATACCAGATGTTAAAGCCATTAAATTTACTAATAAATTAAAGAATCACCCTGTATGCTTATCTAGTGAAGGCGATATTTCCGTTGAAATGGAAAAGACTATGAAGAATATGCCATTTGATAATGGGGTAACGGCTAACAAAGTCTTAGAAATAAATGAAAATCATGAAATTGCTAAGAAGATTAAAGATTTATATGCTAATAATAAAGAAGAATTAAAGAATTATACTAAGATTTTATATGCAGAGGCTAGATTAATCGAAGGCTTAAGTATTGAAAATCCAACCGAAATAAGCAATTTAATTTGTGAATATCTTGCTAAATAAAGGAGGTCTTTGTGTCTTATAAAGATTTAATAAACCGTAGTATGCCTGATCGAAATGGCTTTGATGAATTATTTAACTTTAACTTAATAATAATTATTATTTTAAGTATAATGGATATCTTTATTAATAATATTTATTTAAGTTTAGCCTTAGTTCTTAGTATCGCTATTCTAATATTTAGAGTAGTATCTAAAAATGTTAAACAAAGAAGAAAAGAAAATAATATCTATGTTAAGATAATAAGTTATCCTAAAAAGAAATTTAAGTTATATATAGATATAATTAAAAATCATAATAAAGCCTTATATAAAAGATGTCCAAAGTGTCATCAAGTATTAAAACTACCTTTAAAAAAAGGTACGCATACGGTTAAATGTCCAGAATGTGGTAATTCTTTTAAAGTAAAATGTAATCGTAATGAAGTTGTTAAGGCTGAGATAGTAAAGTAAAAAGATTGTTAGGTTTAGATTAAAACATCTAACAATTTTTTTGCTATAAAATTTATATATATGTATAAATTAATAATCTTTATATGATATACTGGTGCTGGAGGGTTACATTATGGAAGATAAATATACTTTTGAAACTACTTCTTCTTCAGAAATGAAATTAGTTGTAAGTAGACACAAATTAGTATTAGCTTTGGAAGAGTTAAGTAGATGGCGTCGAAATTTGTGTAAAGGATATGATAATAATATTCAGTATTTACGTGAAGGAAAATTATATAATCAACAAGATATGTTTAGAAATCAAGAGATACCTAGAGATGAGAATGGCTTTATTAAGGATAATAAAACCATTTATGAAGTAAATGATATAATAGACACTATTGATAATATACTATGTGATGTTAAAGATTTATTGGATTAAAAAAGAGAACTTAACTAACAGTGCGTTAAATAGTTCTCTTTAATTTTAATTAGTTTTTACTACGAATGGGTCATTAATAGTACCGATTCCTCCAGATATTTCAACATTAGATTTTAGGGAAATAACAGGTTTAAACATCATGTCCCAATTTACCCAACACCAATCACTTACCCGACCAATATTATAGCAAACATTATATGCAGTCTTATAGTAAGAACTAAATAAAGATGGCGACATAGTCCAATAAAAATTTTCTGAATATGTCCATGACAATGTGTTTAAAATACTTGCGTTTAATCCTGAATAAATTAATTCATCGTATGTAATTAGTCCGATAGGATAGGCTAAAGATTTATTACCTGTGTTTGAATTGTTAGTCGTAAAAAAATCATTCTCATTATTACAATTAAAGCTAGCAATATTATTCCATAAATTATAATTTGATTCATATTTTGTATCTACATCTGTTTGAACCCCGTTGCCTTGGCTATTATTAGCTAAATTTCTATTGTTACAAAATCCATTATCAGCCACATATAAGTTGAAGCCATTGGTTAAAATTTTTTGCTTATACCATGTATCGAGTCTAGATTTTATAGTTGAATCATTTTCATTTTTATTAATATTTTCTTTTGATGTAATATCTTTTCCATATTTATAACCAGTAAATGCAGGAGAATCCCACCTGCCGTTAAATTGCGAATTATAAGTTGTATTAGAATCGTCATTGTAATACATAATTCTAATTGAATTATCGCCGTTAATTCTGATGATTTGCCAAGTCATATCAGCAAATTTAACAAAATTGTTTTTTACATTGCCTCTATAGTAATAAGTAACCCCATAATTATCACTTGATTTATAAAGTCCCTTGTCTGATTTATCGCTTTCATTAATTGATTGATCATATGTAATGACATTTAATTTATAGTTAATTGCAGGATAGTCTTTTCCATTTAGATTTATATTCCCACCGAATTTTTCAGCGCTAATTACTTTATATATAAGTGTTCCACTTGTTGAATATCCGCTTGCAATTTTTCCAGAAGAGTCAAATTGAACTTTCTCATCATGTATAAAAAAATTGTTGTTGCTGTTGTTCCAGTCTATTTCGGTTGGGTCTATTTCTACAAAGTTTTCAAGGTTAAAAATTCCTGTTTGGCTATTAAATGAATAACTACTCGCTAAATGCAGTAAAGTATCTGATTTACTAGTACCGCTTGTAGCCTCGTCGCTCTTTATTGCTTTCTCATCTAGCATAGTAACTGTAAGATATGTGATTGCATCATTATGTTTTTCTTCCCAGTTAATAATTGGAGCCGTTTTGCTTAAGTCTGGTGTTCCTTTTGATTCAATTTTAGAAATTGCTGTTTCTGGACTACTTTGATATTCATTAGCCAGTATCGCATCATGTAAAGTTGTATAGCCTTCATCTACGGGACTCCAACTACTAGGTTGCGCCTTAACGACAACTTTAGATTTAAAAGTCTTAGTTTCATTATCTAAATCTTCCATCGTTGTATCATAATCAATCCAAACTCTTAAGGTATAATCTTCACTATCGCCACTACCTAAAGAACCCTTGGCTAAAATATGACTTTCAATACTCCCATCATTTACTGTATCAGTTGCCTCATAATCACTTAGTTTTTTAATCTCTTCATTATTAATCATCGCATTTAAAAATTTACTAGATAAAGTAGTTCCTTTTAAACTTTCTAAACTAACCGTATAACTAGCAAAAATATCACAAGTATTAGTAATCGTAAAACTAAATGGTGTTAATTTTTTACCCTTTTCATTCGTTATCGGATAAGCATTTTCCAAAGAAATACTGTTCTTTTGACTAGTAATTTCAACATTGAAACACTTCGTTGTGGCCGTATTAACCGTATCTTGACTAACACTAATATTCCATAAAGAATAAGAAAGCCCTATCCCAAGAAGCAAGATAACTACTAAACTTATACTAAAAATTAATATATTTTTTCTCATTAACTATTCATCTCCATTATTAACTTAAAAATATATTACTATGACATTTATGTCTTAAACTAGGACAAACTTGTCAATGCAAATTTGATACTCCTCTGCTTTAATAAGTTAAATGGTGGTAATATGCTAAAAGAATATCGAATTAGAAAAGGCTTATCCCAAGAACAGTTAGAAAAACTAACTGATATAGATAGAAAAACTATTTTTAGGATAGAAAATGACCTTAATACCCCTTTAGTAACTACTTTTGTTAAAATTACCAAGGCTCTAAATCTTACTGATCAAGAAATAATCAATGAATTAAAACAAATAGAAAAAGACATTAGAATAGCCGAAAAAAACAAATAAAAAAACTATTAAGAAAACCTTATATCTCTTAATAGTTCTTTTAGTTAATCAATTATAAAATCCTTTAAATAATCTTCACCACCAAGACTATACTTTGCCATAAACTTAGGAACATCTTTCTTGCGAAAATCGTTTACAATTTTATATGCATCTTTAGTAATTATTCCCTTCTTATATAAACATTTATAAAATAATTCAATACTATAAATACCTCTTTCATAATTACGTATGGAAGCCCAAGTATATCTTGTCATAATAGAACTTGGAAAGTCTTTAAGGACTTTATATCCTTCAGTAGCCGGAATAATTTTCTCATCTTTAGTAAGATAAACATAGATATAAAAAACTACATTAAAGCAATATTTACGAATAATTCGAGGGTGTAGGCGCCTCTTTTTTAAATAAGATTCATAATACATCATCAGAATATCATTTTTCCTTTTATTTTCCTTCAATCTTATTTTAAATTCATTCATAAACTCTCCTATCCCTTAAATTTTATCAAAAAATAAAATCGTATACAATTAGTCATCCTAAAATTTCCTTTAAATATTAAAAAAAATTCACTCTTTAAACTGTGAATTTTTAAGTCTTTCTAACTTTTCTTTAAGCATATCTATTCTTTTTTCTTTTAAATTATCATCTTTATAATACTTATTATTTTTAAATACTAAGATATCATTTTCTCTTATATCAAAATCTAAATCTTTCTTATCAAGATAAACTATGTCTCTAGTTTCTAAATCTTCTAACTTAATAATCTCATCAATAATTTCATCTACACTATATTTCATAACTACCCATTCGTTTCAGTTTTAAAATTTTCAAAACTAATATCATTACCTTTTAAATGCATTACAATAGTACCCTCTTCATCCGTTCGATGAATTGTAACTTTATATTTATTTAAAATATCTAGGGCTTTTTTAGTTGGATGTCCATATTTATTATCTTTACCAACCATAATAATTCCGTAAGTAGGATTTACCTTTTTTATAAACTCATCACTACTAGAATATCGGGAACCATGGTGTCCTACCTTTAATACTTGGCAATCAATATCTTTATTTAATAAATTCTTTTCTACATTACTAGAGGCATCGCCCATAAATAAAACACAAGTATTATTATAACTCATTTTTAAAACCAAAGAAGTATCATTTAAATCACTAGTATCATTACCAATACTCAATACTTCAAAATTAGTATTTTCTAACGTAAACTTATCTCCAATTTTAGGAGTTTGGAAAGTAACTTTATTCTTATCTAACGCATCTAATACATCTTCAAAAGTCTTACTTGTACTTATTGCCTCAGGCATATAAAAATTATCTATTTTAAAATTATTAATAATATCATCCATTCCTCCAATATGATCTTCGTGAGCATGAGTACCCACTACGTATTTAAAATTCTTAACATTTAAAGACTGTAAATATTTAACTAATAGTTTTCCATCGGCATTATTACCGGCATCAATCATCATATTACTATTACCGTCTTTAATATAAATCGCATCAGCCTGTCCAACATCAATAAAATATACTAAAACCTCACTACTACTAGAATTATTTTCATAACCACTAGTGGTATTATCAGTGTTTGTCGTAAAATATCCTACTACTAAAACTAATAACCCTAAACAAAAATATATTAATTCTTTTATCTTTTTATTATTCTTTCTTTTAGTCATAACTACCCTACTTTCTTAACTTATTTTAACAAAAAATAAATAATTTACAAACATCTTTTCCTTTAAAACCCTTTATTTTCTTAAAAAAGATAATTTTAATTAGAAATAAATTTTAAAAAAAGGTATAATAGTTATAAGACTTAAAAATCTATGGAGGAATTATAAAATGTATAAAATTAACGATTATGTTATCTATAAAAGAGAGGTTTGCATTGTAAAAAATTTAAAAAAAATAAATAATCAAGACTATTATACTTTAGAAAATAAAGAAGACTCATCTTTAAAAATAAGTATACCCGTTTCTCAAGAGCACCAGTTATTAAGAAGTTTAACTACTTTTGAGGAAATATCTAATACTTTAGACCATATAAATGAAATAGCCCCTCTTGATATAAATGAACGTAATTTAGAAGAACAATATAAATCACTTTTACAAGGTTCTACTATTAAAGATTTAATAAAAATAATTAAAACTGCTTATATAAGAAATGAAATTAGAAAGAGCAATCATAAGCCTTTAAGTGATAAAGATACTAATTATCAAGAACTTGCTGAACAGTTTTTATTTAACGAAATTGCTTATGCTATGAATATTAGTTATGATGCTGCTAAAGAACTTGTTTTTAATAAATTAGTAAATATAGTTGACTTAAAATAAATTTCACCCAAAATCTTATTTACTTGTGATATGATAAAAATTACTCGTATGTGAATGTTTATAAATTATCTTATTTTAGAGCTTTGCTCTTAATTTAAGCATAAACTATTATGTAGGAGAATAATAAAATATACTAGAAGTAAAAGGAACATTATGGAAAATACAATTAGCTTATATGAAATATATAATACTTTAGTTGCTTTATCTGAAGAAAAAAATACTATTTGTGCTACCTATGCCAAAAGGTTAGCAAGAGATTTAGATTTAGAAACTGTGTTATTTAAAAGCATAAAAAACATTTCTAAAAAGGAAATAACCATCTATGTTAAAAGTAAAGATGATATCGGCAATGATTATTTATGGCGAGAACTAACTATCGTTCAAAAAGACAATGGTTTTATATCTAAATCGCCAAATACCTTTTTGGAAGTTAATTTATTTAATGCTAATAGTCATTTACAACAATTATTTAAGAAACTATCTGATATTAAAGAATATATTACTTTTCAACCCTTAAAATTATTTGATACTACTAAGAGTTGTAATATTATTTTGACTATAGAATGTATTAAAATTAGACAAAATAACAGTGGCTTTATTATAATTCCCTTAGATTTTTATAAGAACAGTAATCTTGAAGATAAATCACGTTTGGAAATTCTTTTAAAAAGCATCTATGTTTCTAAGAGTTCTCTTCCACAGTGGCTATTAAAAAGACAAGCCGAAGAAAAGACTATAACTTTAGATAATGTTATAAAAAAATTAAAAAAGGGTTTTAATGATTTTATGACTATGTAATATTATCTTGGGGATAAAGATTAGTATTTTAATGAGACGAGTTACTTTAAATTAAAGGATACTCGTCTTATTCGTTATAATTATATTCATAACCAACTTTCTCGGTTCATACTATTAAATGGGTGCGTGTATGAACGGATTAACAAATAAAGAAGTGCTACAAAGTCGTAATAAATATGGGAGTAATACTTTAACGAAAGTAAAAAAGAAAACTTTATTATCTCTTATCTTAGAATCTTTAGGCGATCCTATTATAAAAATTCTCATCATTGTCTTAGTATTTAAGATTATTTTTTTATTTAAAAATAATGATTGGTTTGAAACCATAGGCATTTTAATAGCCATTATTTTAGCCTCTACTATTGGCTCTTTTGCCGAATATGGTAGTGAAGAAGCCTTTAATCGTTTAGAAGAAGAGGCTAGTAAAAAGAAATGTACGGTTTTCCGAAATGGTGAGTTAGATACTATTAGTGTAACCGAGGTTGTCGTTGGCGATATAGTCTTAATTTCCAGTGGTAACTCTATACCCGCCGATGGCTATATAATTGAAGGAAAACTTACGGTAAATGAGGCCAATATTAATGGGGAAACCCAAGATAAAGAAAAAAATCGGGGTGAGTATGTTTATTCTTCAAACATTTGTTATGAAGGCGAAGCCAAAATGAAAGTTGATAAGGTTGGCGATAACACTTTAATTGGCGGCTTGGCTAAGGATATTCAAATTCCGCCCGTAATCAGCCCTTTAAAATCCCGTCTTACGCATTTAGCCAAAATAATAAGTATCTTTGGTTATCTAGGTGCCTTAATAGTGGCCATCGTCTACTTATTAACAACTAAAAACTTTAGTATCAATAATATCCTCTATTCCTTAACTTTAAGCATGACCGTTATTGTTGTAACCGTACCAGAAGGCCTACCGCTTATGGTAACATTAGTCCTATCATCTAATATGAAAAGGATGTTAAAAGATAATGTCTTAGTGCGTAAACTTATTGGCATTGAAACTAGTGGTAATATTAATTGCTTACTAACTGATAAAACCGGTACTTTAACTGAGGGTAATTTAAAAGTTACTAATATAATAACACCATTAAATCAAAAAATAACTGCTTTATCTCAGTTATCATTAAAACTCCAGACAGAAATAACTAATAATCTTTTTTATAATAATTCTTCCTTTTATAATAGTGATAACGTAATAACCGGTGGTAATCAAACTGATAAGGCTATTTTAAAATATATTGGTAAACCTGATACTAAACATAAAATTATATCGAAAAAACTTTTTAACAGTAAAGATAAATATAGTTCTGTGACTTTAGATAATGATATAACTTATTATAAAGGGGCTAAAGAAGTATTACTAGATAAATGTCTATATTATTTAGATAATACTGGTAATCGTAAAATTCTACTTAATAAAGAGGCTATAAGTAAAAATATTGATAATGAAGCTACTACTGGTTCCCGAATAATCTTTTTAACCTTGAAAGATAAACATAGTACCTCTCATACCTATCTAGGGTATTTAGTTATTAAAGATACTATTCGTAAGACTACCGTTCCTTCTATTAATATTTTACATAATGCTGGTATTAATGTCATTATGATTACGGGGGATAATATTAATACGGCTACTTCTATTGCTAAAGAATCCGGAATTATTACTAGTAAAAATGATTTAGCCTTAACCAGTAAAGAATTTAATAGTTTATCCGATGAAGAAATAAGTAATCTTTATAGTCAAATAAAAGTTATTGCTAGAGCCCTTCCTAAAGATAAAAGTCGTCTTGTTAAAATTCTCCAAAGTATGGATTTAGTCGTTGGGATGACTGGAGATGGGATAAATGATGCTGGTGCCTTGAAGGCTGCTGATGTTGGGTTTGCAATGGGTTCTGGTACAGAGGTAGCCAAAGAGGCTAGTGATATAATAATTCTTGATGATAATATTAAGTCTATTACAAAAGCTATCCTTTTTGGGCGGACTATTTTTAAAAGTATTCGTAAATTTATAATATTTCAATTAACCGTTAATATTTGTGCAATGCTAATGGCGATAATTGGTCCCATATTTGCTATAACTACCCCCGTTACGGTTATTCAAATGCTTTGGATAAATATGATAATGGATACTTTGGCTGGAATTGCTTTTGCTAGTGAACCTCCCCTTTTTGAATATATGTTAGAAGCCCCTAAGACTAAAGATATTTCGATAATTAATAGTTATATGTTTAAAGAAATTTTATTTACTGGTCTTTATACTTCCTTACTCGGTATTTTCTTTCTTAAATCGGATTTTATTTATAACTTTATCCGTTATTCTAGCGATTATCGTTATCTTTATACCGCCTACTTTGCCTTCTTTATTTTTTCTGCCCTTTTTAATGCTTTAAATGCCCGTACTACGCGTTTAAATATCCTAGCCAATATAACTAAAAATAAACCCTTTATCTTCATCTTTACCGGTATTACCATTGTTCAGATTTATTTAATTTACTTTGGTGGCGACTTATTTAGAACTTATGGTTTAAATGGTAAAGAACTTATATTTGTAATTCTTTTATCTTTAAGCGTTATACCTTTTGATTGGTTAAGAAAAATATTAATTTCCAAAGATAGTAAAAAATTATAATTGTAATTTTATAAATATTATGTTAGAGTACAACTTATAGAGGTGAATTTACAATGAAGCAAATCCAATTAGCAAGTTACGACACCTTAGAAAGTGCCGTATATACTTTATTAGCCGCTAAGGCCAGAGGCCAACATGTATGGTGTGAGTTTAATGAACATAAACTTTATTCTGATAATGTAACCATGGACAGTGCTTATCTAGAAGTAGCTGGCCGTACTAAAAAAGAATATGATCAACAATTATTAGAAAGACTAGAACAATTTAAAAAAGCTAGGCAAGAAGCAAAGTTAGAAGAAGGCCATGAAGCCCAATTAGTTTTGGAAAGTAAGAAAAAATGTACCTTACCAATTACTCAGGAATTAGTTATTGCTGGCTTGAAATTTATTGCTGAAAATCAAACTATTTCCCAGGAAGAATTAAGAGCAGGCCTTTTAGAATTAGGGTGCAATTTTACTCTTGAAGATATTGAAAATCAAATTACAACGCCTGAAACTAATTTATTTACCGGAATGAGTCGAGGTGATTTGGCTTACGGGGCTTCCGTAATTGCTAATGCTCGTAAAAATTTTCTTAGTCGGGCTTATGTTAGTGAGAAATTTTTAAGCGTTGATAATAATACTTCTATTTATAACTATATTCGCATTGTTACTGGCGATAAGACCTATACCAAGGATAAAGTTACTTCCATGAATATAGAACCTAAACTTAGTAAAAAATTATAATCATAAAAAAATATCTACTCCCTTTCGAATAGATATTTTTAAATTAATCAATATTACTTACCGGTTCACTAGATACCCAATAATAATTACCATCACTATTTAACTTATAAGTATGTTTAAAACTCTTCATATACTTTAATATCTCATTAACTTCGACACTATAATTATCGGCTTCTTTAAAATTATAAGTAGTTACTTTATTAGTAATATCATCATCATTATAGAAATTATACTTTATATAATCATCTTGGCTACCTTCGGCAACACCGATAATGAACTTATCATAAATATATAATTCATCTCCGTATTTTACCGCTTTTACTAAAGTATCTTTAGTAAGTACATCTGGACCACCATAACCACAACTACTATCATAACTAAGGTAAGTATCATTACTTAATACTACTTGTCCACAAGTATCATCAGTTTTTAATGAAGTACTATTAACATAACTATATTTTTTAGGTAAATTACTACTTTCGTTAAAAAACTTAATATTATTATTTTTAACTTCTTCTAAGTCATAATATCCAACTAAATCACCACTACTAGCGTTTTTGCCTTGCATACTAATACAATCATTATAAATAGAACTTAAACTAGTACTACCACTATTTTTTAACATCGCACATACTTCTTTATAATCTAAGTTAGAAAAACTTTTTCTGGCTAATCCATTTAAATCAGCACTTAATTTTTTTTGATCACTTAAAGTACTATAAGTAACTTTATTCGTGGTATGAAAATTAGTCTTTCTTCCCCATAAATTCGTTACAGTCTTATCATCTAGACTTAAAGTCTCTTCTTTAGGGGTATTATCTGTGTTATTATCCTTAGATTCACTATTGTTATTTAGGTTATTATTCTTATTAGTATCATTAACTTGAGTATCATTTTTACTACTATTATATTTACCCTTAAATAATAAGTAACCTCCAACAGTACCTAGACTAAATGTAACAATAATTACTAAAATAATAATTGCTATCTTACTACTTTTTTTCATTACTCCTCTATCCTTTCCATAATAATAATACCATATAATTATGGAAATAGATATTTATATTAACTGTCCCCAGATACTTACTTTTTTTTTTACTTAAAATATGCTATTCTATTATTAGAGATAAGGATAATTTATGAAGAAGAAAAAAGGATTTATGTTTGTCGAAACTATTATGGTTATGACTATACTTACAACTACTTTATTATCTATATATATAACATTTTCCCGAGTTTTATTAAATGAAAAAAGAAGGGCCATGTTTGATGATACTAGTTATCTTTATCGTACTTATTTAATTGAAGATTACCTTTCTTCTTTAAAAATAAGCGATTATATTAAAACTTATTTAGTCGATGCTAATCAAAGAATTATTAGTATTCGTGCCTTCGATGGTTCTTTATATGATTCTACTAAAGTTAATGTAGCTGGTTCTTTAGAAAAAAGTAAACAATTATTTAGCTCTAAAGTCTTGAACCAGGAATTAAAACCTAATATGTTTAATATCGCTAATATCTATGTTACTTATTATAATGTTAATGATTTAAAAGCCTGTATCAATAAAAGTGGTCGTAGTATTTGTAATGGCAATGCTAGTATGCAAAACTTAAATAATATTCAAAATACTAACGCTTATCTTTATATTAGATCATTATCAGGTACCGGAGATGGCTATCGTTTAATAGTAGAATATCAAGATACATACGTCGACTATTCAAAAAGCCGTAACAAACAAGCAAATGGCAGTTGTCCTAGCAACTATACTCTAAAGGATAATAAGTGCTATAGAATGGTCCGTAAAAGTTTCTTTAATAGTGTTAAATTATATACGGAGGATCTAAAATGAATAAAAAAGGTATGACTTTAATGGAAGTTTTAGTAAGTTTAGTCTTAATATCAATAGTTATGATCTTTGTCGTTAATTTATTATCTGATTTAAAAAACGAAGGTATCCTAAGTAATAAACGTAATGAAGATACTTTAACGAGAGCCTCACTAATAAATGTCATCGAAGCCGATTTAATTGATAGTACTAATTATTTAGTTACCTTCAAGAAGAACTGTAATCAAAAAGATAGTCGCAGTACTAATACCTGTTATGAATTTGTTTATAAAGATAATACTTCAAAATATTTATATGTTTCTGATACTTTTATTGCTTATGGTCCAACTAATTATATGGAAAAGTGGGATTTAAACTATGGTACCTATGATGTTGATAATATTACTATAAATTATGTTGGCGGCAGATCGGGCTCCCATGAACCTTCGGCCTTAGCCATTCACATCCCCATTAATGGTGTTGATGCTTCGGCTAAAAATAAATTTGATATCGAATTAACTGCCCTTAGCACCGTTGGTCGCTTTAGTTATGCTATATGTAACGGTGGTTCCTGCACAGAACAAACGGGTTAAATCTTTATTACCTCGATATCCTTTTTATATTTTTTATCTAATTCTTTAACGAATATTGAACCTTTCTTTTTCGGAGTAAATAAATAAACATTCTTTTTCGCCCGTGTTAAGGCCACATAAAATAGTCTTCTTTCTTCTTCTAAGAAGTCTTTTTTTGTATCTTTTCTAATATATTCTAAAATTTTATCTTGTTCTATTTTAGATGGAAAACCTAGGGCTTCATCTTTTAAATTGATAATAACAATATCATCACATTCTAACCCTTTAGATCTATGGATAGTCATATAATTAATAGTCATCTTGGCTTTATCCCTTTTTAAAATAATTCTATTATCTTCCGTAAGTAATAATTTATCTCCTATATACTTCTTAATATCATTATTATTTCTTCCTAAGACTAAAATATTACATTTATTATTTCTTTTCAAATATAAACACAGTTTATAAAAATCCTTTGTCTCATTATCATAATAAACAATCTTAATAGGTTTATTAATATGATTATTAGCCCGCATTTCTTTTCTAATTTGTTTTTTATTTTGCATAATAAAACTACCTGCAACATTTACTAATTCTTGACTATTACGATAAGTAGTCTGAATTTTTAAAATCTTGCCTTTTGGAAAATACTTTAAAAAATTAATAAATAAGTTAATATCACTTCCGGAAAATTTATATATTGATTGAAAATCATCCCCTACGGCCATAAAATAACCATTATTACTTGTTACTATTTCTTTAATTAAATTAAATCTTATATATGAACTATCTTGGTATTCATCAATAATTATATATTTAAACTTTTTAATATACTTACTCTTTTTTACTACTTTCGTAGCCTCTAAGATTAAATCATCAAAATCAAACTCATTATTATCTATTAAATACTTACTATACTTTATATAGATATTAAAAATAATTAAAATATAATAACAATCAATTCTTTTTAATACTTTCTTATTTAATTTATTTAAAATTTCTTGAAAATAACTTATTTCATACCCATTACATTTATATAATTTTATAAAGGTAGATACTACTTTAATAAATTTATCTATTTCGACTTTTTTATCATCTAAAATTTTTAAATACTCATTATTACTATGCCAATTAATTTTTAAAATAAATCTTAAATATTTTAATTGATCGGGATATTCTAATATGTCTACTCTTAAATACTCTTCTATACATAATTCTAGAAGATCAGAACTGGCTATAGTAAAATCGACATTTTTATCCCGAAGAATATTAATAGCCAATTTATGAAAGGTATAAACGTTCATATCAATATTAAATTCTTTTAATAACTTATTTTTAAGACTAGTGCTAGCCTCTTTAGTATAAGAAATACACAATATTTCTTCTGGTTTAACTTTCTTAATATTAATAAGATACCAAATGCGTCCAATTATCGTAAAAGTTTTCCCGGAACCGGCCCCGGCTACGACTAGTAGTTCTTTATCTTTAGAAGTGGCTATTTTAAATTGTTCTTTATCTAAGGGATAACCACCTATTTTAATATCCATATAACCTTTCTAGTAAGTTTTATAAATCTAAATCGTTATGTATTTTATCATAAAATTATAAAATGTGTATAAAAAAATACTAAGTTTTATACTTAGTAAGATTTATTATATAAGTTTTATGCTAGTTTAGTAGATAAGGCATCAGCATTTTCTAAAGCAGTACCAACAAGGGTGAAAACATCATCAAGGTTTAAATCTTCGCCATTATCTTTATCATCATAAGTTAGACCGTCTTTATATACTAAGAAGTGGAACCCGTTACGAGGTCTTAAAATGTTTTCTAACTCTTTTCTTTGATAATCATTTACAGAATTAGGTAAATAAATGAAACACTCACTACCTTCTAACTGAACAATAACGATTCCATAACCAACTGCACTAACAGCAGCTTCAAAGGGATTATCAAATTCCTTGTCAATTCCTGTATCTTCTAAAATGATACTGCTTGTTTGGTCAGCATGATGTAATGATGTATGGTCAAGATTTCTTCTATAAAATTTATCAGCCCCTATACCATAAACTCCTCTATTAAATTCATATACGACACCGGCTCCACTTTGTGGACTCCACATTTTTCCAGTATCAACTTGTCTTCCATTTAATTGGGCATTAGGATTATTTTGATTATTAGTATTATTACTTGCTTGCGGAGTTTGGACGGTTTGATTTGGAGTTACATTTGGAGTTGGACTTGGTACTTGATTAACTGCTTGGGTATTAGGTGTTGTTTGACTGCTAGAAGGAGCAGCTTGTTTATTATTGGCTTGGTCTATTATATTCTTAGCATTTAGTAGTTTTGCTTCTACCTCGTATAAAGTCATGCTATTTGGCAACAAAAATTTCTTTAATACTGCTTGTGTTACAGGATTTCTAAACCCACCTTGAGGAACTTGAAGTGTTTTAATATAATCATTAACTACGCTTAATTCAGTGGCGTCGGCAATTTGAATTTTACGATTACCTATAGTATAGTTCAGGTCTGCTAAAGAAACTATGTTTTTCATTTTAAGTAATGTAATTAAATCACTTACACTTATTGTTCGACTATTTCTTAAAAATAAATCACTAAAATTAGTAACTGAACTAAAATCTATATCTTTGGGTGTGATTTTATTAATTATAAAGTAATTATTGTACTCATTATTAATATAAATATCGTTTTTTTCAATATTTTTATTTATATTAATATTATTATTTAAAATTTTATCATATTTAGATGACACTATTATCACTCCTTTTTCTTTAGATATATTATAACATAAATCTTTTTTAGAAATTTTATAAATTGATAAGGAATTTAAATAAATGTAAAGTAAAAAATACTAAGACTTACTTAGTATTTTGGTTTTTATAATATTCATATAATTCTTTAAATCTATTATAATGCACAACTTCTCTTTGTCTTAAAAATAAAAGTGGTCCGATTAAATCTTCATCAGTGGCTAAACTTAACATATTTTCATAGCCGGCTCTGGCCTTTTCTTCGGCTGCCATATCTTCGCATAAATCAACTATTGGATCTCCCGTTGAAGCAAAATAACTGGCTGTAAAAGGTACGCCCGAAGGATTTACCGGATAAACTCCTCTACCATGGTCCATGTAATATTCAGCAAGCCCGGCTTGCTCTAATTCTTCAACCGTTGCCCCCTTAATTAATTGTCTAAACATTGTCGCAATCATTTCACAGTGGCCCAGTTCTTCGGTGGCTATCATGTTAAGTAAGGCTTTTCCCTTCGCATCAGGCATGGAAAAACTCTGTGAAAAATATCTTAAAGCCGCTGCTAATTCCCCGGCATAACCGCCTAACCCCGCAATAATATATTTAGCCATTCTTAAATCTTTTTTCTTAATATTAACAGGATAGGCTAAATGCTTCTCATACTTATACATACTTAATACCCCCATCATTATCCCAAGGCCATGGATTCTTATAATAATCATAAGTATCAGTATAAGTACTAGTAAGTTCTAAAGGACGATACATTCTTTCATATTTATTTAGATAATCTTTATATTTACTAACTTCTTCTCTAAATTTTTTATACATATCATAGTCATTTGGGTGTAAATCTAAATACAAACTAATATCATTTAGAGCAAACTCACTTTCATTTATTTTTAAAAGGATTGCCTCCTCTTCAGTTTCAGGAATAACTTCTTTTGCTTTATAATTCTTATAAGGAACATACTCATCTTTAAACATATTCCCCCTAGCATAGCCAATCTTACAATCAACTAATTTCGAACTGTTAATATCATCATTACTAGGTAATTTTCCTGTTACTAGAAAATCAATATCATCAAAAAACATAATTTCTCCTCCTAAAAATAACCTATGTATTTTAAATATATTTGTCTATGCTAAAACCCATTTTTTAAAGATAAATAATTATCAATAATATAAAGTAAACATAGTATAAAAGTTAATTTATTAGGCATTTTCTCTATTATTTTATTTATCTTTTTTAAGAAAAATTTATCCATTATTAAAGAACCAGCAGCCCAACCAAGTGACACTAAGACATTAACATATTTTCCTAGACTCAAAGGCCAGGTCTCATAAGTCCATTTATCTTTGCCGAGAATAAATCTTGCTAAATGACCGCCCATAAACTCTAATACGGTTAGAATGATAAAACTTAAGATAAAGAAGACTAAATCTCTAAACTTCTTATTTTCTTGCTTTTTTAATAACTTATCTAAAAACATAATAATAAGAAAGCCAAAGAAGTAAATTGGCGTAAAAGGTCCAAAAAGAATACCACTTGAATAATTACTTCTTATAAAAACATTACAACAAGTTTCAAATAAAAAGCCTAAAATACTATAATATATGTAATAATTAATCCATTTCATATTAGTATTTTAACCGTTATTGAAAAAATTATACTAATTTTGCAGCTCATTTTATCTATCTTTTTAAATGTAATTGCTTTACTTGACGCTTTTGAGCCTTAGTTTACCTTATTGTTTTATTATACCCCAAAATATGTTATTATATCCTTAATGA
>CAKORQ010000007.1 GCA_934101445.1 uncultured Bacilli bacterium
CAATACCTCCATGTGTATTAATTTCAACTATATCTTCCATCGTATAAGTTTTAGGAGTACGCATTACTGATACTAAAACCTCATCGACAATACTTCCATTTTTATCTACAATATAGCCATGATTAATGGTATGACTGGCTACGGTTTTTAGATCTTTGCCTTTAAAAATTTTACTTACTATATCTAAGGCATTTTGACCGCTTAATCTTATAATTGAAATAGCTCCGATGCCGCTGGCTGTTGATATAGCAACAATTGTATCTTCCATAAATATCCCTCTTTGTTAAATTTTTCTGACTGCTTAAATGATATCACAATTTTTTCTAATTTTATATTAAATATTTAGAATAAATTGTATTATAACATAAAGATTAAATGATAGATAATTTTTCTAAATAGTAATTTACTTAAAGTATGAAAAAAGAAGAACTAGTCTTCCTTCTTTTCAATAAACTTAATTACAATATGACGGTTTGGTTCTTCACCCACAGAAACAGTTGATATTTCTTTTTCGTCTTTTAGAGCATTGTGGATAATACGGCGTTCATAAGAATTCATATTATCAAGTTCAACGGCGTTCTTTGTTCTTTTTACATCGTTAGCCATCTTTTTAGCCAGACGAATTAAGTTTTCTTCTCTTTGTTCTTGATAGTTATTAACATTTAAAATAATATTAGGATAAATTTTTAATTGTTGATAAGTATGTTTACAAACTATCATTTGTAAGGCTTTAAGAGTACGACCATCTTTACCAATTAAAATTGCATTATTATTTGAATCCATATTGATAATAATTTGGTCATTATGAAACTTAGATGATATTTTTACTTCTAAATGCATATTGGTTAATAACTCATCTAAGTAATTAATAACAAATGCGGATATTTCTTCTAAGTTGTTAACAGAGTTATCCACAGTATTTTTTACTTCTTCTTCCATATTATCTTGCTTCCTTTATTTTCTTCATAACAAAATTTTGAACGATACCAAAGACATTATTAACAATCCAGTAAAGGGCTAAGGCCGTTGGTAGTGAAAGTGATGTGATTAAAATCATAAATGTCATGATATAAGTCATAGTCTTAGTTTGACGCATCATATCAGAATTACCATCTTGAGGTTGGCTAGCCATGGCTTGTTTAAATGAGAAGAATGTACTTAAAGCTATAATAACAAGTAAAATTAGATAAATGTAGTTGCCGCTAGCAAGGGCTTTACTTGGAGTCATTCCTAAATTCATGTTCCATAAAGTGCCTTCAAAAATAGCAGGAACTCTATTGATTGCTTCTAAAAAAGCAAATAATAATGGTAATTGAATTAAGGAAGTTAGACAACTGCTAGCCGGATTGATGTTATATTTACGATAGATTAGCATCATTTCTTGAGACTTTTGCATCATGGCTTCATTATCAGTACGATTAGCATATTTTTGTTCTAACTTATTTAATTCTTTACTAGCCTTTTTCATATTTTCTGATTGAGCCATTGTATTTTTAGTTAGAGGAATTAATATAATACGAATCAATAAACTAATAATAATTACTGATAAACCATAGTTTTTAACAATTTCTCCTAATTTTAAGATTAACCAAGCAAGAGGTTTAACAAAAATACTTTCCCATAAACTTTGATACTTAATATCCGTAGGTTTAAACTCTTCACATGAAGGTAAATCTTCTAACTTAGTTGTTAATTTATCATCATATTTTTCATAAACTTGATATAACTCATCAGTAATAGGCTTACATAAGATGTTGGAAGTTAAGGTTTGACCAGTTGTTTCATTAATAACTTGTCTTTTGTCATCATCTTTAACATACTTTGTACAACCTACTGTGAGGAAAACCATAAGGGTTAGTATTCCAACTTTAATTTTTTTGTTCATTTAATCTCCTTTATTAAACTTGTAAAACTAGATTCCAGTTCTTGAAAGGAAACATTTTTACAAGTGTTCTTTATCATTATAATATATTTAGCTGAATTTTTGAATTCTTTTTTGTAGTTATCCACAAGGAAACGTACTTGTCTTTTTATTTTGTTTCTATCAACAGAGTCTCCATAACTTTTTTTTACGGCAATACCAAACTGTGGATAACTTTGGGGATAACTTTTTAGATAAATTGTAAATAGTTTATTAGTAACAAATTTTTTGTTGTGAATAATTTCTTGAAAATCTTTGTTGGCTTTAACCATTTCTATTCTTTTCATACTAACTCCTTAAGGAAAAAACCACTAGGTAGTGGTTTACTTACATAATACTTTACGTCCTTTTTTTCTTCTTGATTTAAGAATATTGCTTTCTTTTCTAGCAAAGAAACCATGTTTTTTAGCTTTTTTGCGTTGATTTGGTTGATAAGTTCTTTTCATTTTGACACCTCCACATCTAATTAGCAAAGTTATTATAATAAAATTTTTAGGATATTGTCAAGGTTTTAGTGATTATTATTACTTCACAACCTCCACCCAGAGAAGAATGTTTTTTAAGAATAGTTTAAGAATTGGGAGTTTAGCAAATTTAGTTTTTGGAAGATTAGGGATAAGTGTGGATAACTTTTTCCTTTTATTATTATTATTATATATTCATCATCATAATACTGTGGATATGTGGATAACTTTTTAAAAAATCCCGAAAGTACGCCAAAAAATGGCTATTTTGAGGTGTGGATAACTTTTGAGTTATCCACAGTAAGGGTGTTGATAACTCAATTTTGAGGTGTGAATAACTTCAAAAATGGTCAAAAATCGACAAAAAAATCCCTAAAAAAAGTGTCAAGTTTAAGTGTAAAGTAAGAAGTTATCCACAGTTTTGCCTAAAAATAGCGCATTTTTTATAAGTTATCCACAGGCGTGAGCCCTTATAAACACTGGGCTCAAATGAGTTATCCACATTATCAACAGGTACTACAACCATAGTTATCCACATGTTGATAACAAAAAAAGTTTCAAACTGTGGATAACTCAAAAATTTCCCAGACTTCTGGGAAAAAAACTGTGGATAACCTGTTGATAAGTTGTTGATAACCTGTGGATAAAATTGTGGATAACTTTACTATAGGTGTGGATAACTTTAAATCGGTAAAAAAGTACGAAAGTTCTTTACTAAAGTTTTAGGATGTTATAAAATAGGTGTTGATTATTGGTTATGAGTGGGGTGATAATTTTGAAATCCGAGGAATTATGGGATAAATTTCTAGCCGTTATGCAAGAAAAAATGAATCCTATTTCCTTTAATACATGGTTTAAACCGTTAAAATTGCAAGAACTTAATACTAAAGATAGCAAAATTATCATTCAAGTTCCCATGGGGGTGCATAAAACTACGTTAGAAACTAGTTGGCATCAGGTAATTGAGGAAACTCTCCAAGAACTAACAGGCAATACTTTTGAACTTATATATGTTTTAGAAGATTTACAGACCGCTAAAGATAAACCTTTAGATAAAGTAAAAACTAAAAAAAATAATGATGAAGTATTTGTAACGAATTTAAAGAAGGAATTTACTTTTGATAATTTTGTAACTGGTGATACAAATAAATTTGCTAAAACTGCTGCGATAGCGGTGGCGGAGGCTCCAGGAAAAATATATAATCCTTTATTTATGTACGGGAAAAGTGGGGTTGGAAAGACTCATTTAATGCACGCCATAGGTAATTATATAACCGAACATTCTAATTTAAAGGTTTTATACACAACTAGTGATAGTTTTAAAGATGATTATACTAATATTGCTGGGGGGACAAATGATAATTCTTTTGAAAGAGCTGAATATTTCAAAAATAAGTATCGGGATGTTGATGTTTTGCTTATCGATGATATTCAGTTTTTAGTTGGCGCTGAAAAGACTCAGCAAGGTTTCTTTCATACCTTTAATGAATTGCATGATAAGAATAAACAAATAATAATTACATCAGATCGTTCGCCAGAGGATTTAAAACTATTAGAAGAGCGTTTACGAAGTCGTTTTACATGGGGACTTCCGGTTGATATTTATCCACCAGATTATGAGCTTCGTTGCCGGATAATTAGAGATAAGATTAGATATTTAAATTTATCTACCATGATGAATGATGATGTTATTAATTATATTGCTAATTCGTGTGATACTGATGTAAGGGAAATAGAAGGAGCTATTAATAGATTACAGGCTTATACGGCTGTTTATGCGCCACCTAATATTACTTTAGAATTTGCCATGGAAGCCTTAGGAGATTATGTTAACAACAATATATATTCAATTAGTAATATTACCGTTGTTCAAAAGGCTGTTGCTGATTATTATGGCATAACTGTTGAGGCCTTAAAAGGAAAGAAAAAATCAAAGAATATTGCATACCCAAGGATGCTTGGAATGTACATGGCTCGTATTATGACAAATGAGTCGTTCCCAAGAATTGGTTTAGAATTTGGTGGGCGTGATCATTCGACTGTTATTCATGCTTGCGATAAAATAGAAGAAGATTTAAAGGATAATAAACAATTACAAGAAATTATTAATGAAATAAAAACAAAAATTTAATATATAATAAAGAAAGAGAGAGAATATATGAAATTTACAATCGATAAAAATATAATTTTAGAAAATTTAATGAATGTAGCAAGGGCAATATCTACTAAAAATGTTATTCCTGTTTTAAATGGGATTAAGTTTGAAATGACGGAAGAAGGGCTTTATTTAACTGCTAGTGATAGTGAACTTACTATTAAGTCATTTATTGAAAAGAAAGATATTAAGAATATTGAATCTTTAGGAAATATAATAATTCAAAGTAAATTTATTGTTGATATTATTAGAAAAATGCCTAGTGATATTATTGATTTTGAGGTAGTTGATGGTTTAAAAATTAAATTAACAAGTGGTTCAAGTGAATGTAGTTTAAATTGTCTAGATTCAAGTGAGTATCCACAAATTGATTTAGAAGAACATAAAACTCCTATCTATATTAATAGTATGTTATTTAAGAGTATTGTTAGTCAAACGGCTTTTGCTATTTCAACTCAAGAACTAAGACCTCTTCTTACTGGTTTGAATTTTAAAATTACTGGTGATATTTTAGAATGTATTGCAACAGATTCTTATCGTTTGGCTAAGAAAACTGTGGCTTTAAATACGGCTAGTGATAACGATATTAACATGGTAATACCTGGTAAAAATGTCTTAGAACTTGATAAGATTATTAATGATGATGTTGATATGGAATTACACGTATTTAGTAACAAAGTGTTATTTAAATATAAAAATATTATTTTTCAAAGTAATTTACTTGCTGGTAATTATCCTAATACTAACAACTTAATTCCTACTAACTTTGAATACATGATGAGTACAAATTTAAATGATTTTTATAATGCTATTGACAGGGCTTCATTGGTAACTCAAAGTAAAGATAAAAATGTTGTAAAGATGACATTATCGGGTAAAAAATTAGTTATTAATTCTTATGCTAGTGAAATTGGTAAAGTAGAAGAAACTATTGATGTTGAATGTAATGTGGAAAATGATATTTCAGTTTCCTTTAGTGCTAAGTATATGTTAGAGGCTTTAAAAACGTTTAAAGATGAAAAAATTATGATTTTATTAAATGGGGATATCAAACCTATTGTTATTAAATCAACAGAAGATGAAACTTTAATTCAATTAATTTTACCTATTAAGACTTATTAAGTTAGAGTGAAAAATTATGTGATTAAGAACTGAAGAAATTTGGTTCTTTTTTCATTGGCAAAATTAAAGTTTAGGGCTTGAAGTAAGGTTAATTTCGAAAATTGGTTAGGATTTAGTTTCAATTATTTACCTTTTTTTACCAATTCGACAAACTTTGACAAAATTCGACAAGGGACCTTGCTATACTACAGGGCAATTCATTAAAAAAAGGGGGAAATTTTATGGAAGAATTATATTCAATTAATGAAGATACACTATTTTTAGAAGGGGTTATAGATGATAGAGGCAGAGTTTTAACTAAAATTTATGAACAAGATAAGGTGTTGAAACTAGAAGATACACCAACTAACATTATTAAGTATGGTTGTGAATACTTTGGCTCGACTTTAGAAGGGCGTCAGAAAGGGGCAATGAGTTTACTAGGAATTAAACATAAAGTTCCCGTAATGGTTGAAGGAAGTATGGAATTAATATTTTTTCCAATGTGTTCACCAAGAATAAGAGATTGTTCGTGGGTATGCTTTAATAACATTTTAAACTATAAAAGAAATGGTTATGATACGGAAGTGCTGTTTAAAAATGGTCAAAAAATAATCTTAAATATTTCTTATGGAATATTTGAAAATCAATATATGCGGGCTACCAAATTAAAAATGGTTAATACTCTAAGAAAATTGGCAAAATAGAGAA
Source organism: uncultured Bacilli bacterium (assembly GCA_934101445.1). Lineage (GTDB taxonomy): Bacteria > Bacillota_I > Bacilli_A > RF39 > UBA660 > CAG-605. The sequence goes on from CAKORQ010000007.1 coordinate 6,353, forward strand.
AATAGGCTGTAAAATAAGCAGAATTTATGTTATAATTTAAGTAGGTATATGGGTACTAATATACCTATTATTTTACTATAAGTTAGAAAGAGGCACTTTAAATGCGAATAGTTAATCTAAAGTTACTTAATTTTAGAAACTATAATCATTTAACTTTATCATTTTCGCCAAACATTAATGTTATATATGGTAAGAATGGTAGTGGCAAGACTAATTTAATTGAAGCAATATATGTCTTAGGTTTAACAAAGTCTTTTCGATCTAGTACAGATAAAGTATTAGTAATGAAAGATAAAAACCTAACAAAAATATCGGGGGTAGTTTTTGATAATATAAATAAAGAGTATCAGCTTACTATTTCTGGTGATGGCAAAGTTGCGAAAATTGATAGTCATCGGCAGAAGAAGTTAAGTGATTATATAGCAAGGATAAATATTGTGTTATTTCATCCTGATAGTTTAAAAGTGATTAAAGACTCACCTAGTATAAGAAGAGAAAATCTTAATATTGATATGGCGCAGTTTGATAATGAATTTGTTAATTTATTAAATGATTATGATAAGGTTTTGAAGCAAAGAAATGCGTATCTTAAAGTAATGTATGCCAATGCTAGTAAATCTCAGGTATATTTAGATATTTTGACAGATAAGTTAATAGATTGTGGACTAAAGATATATGAAAAGAGAAAAATATTTATTGAAATGATTAATAAATATATAAGTGATTTCTATAGTAAAATAAGTGGTATTGGTACTTTAAGAATTAAATACCAGTCAGATTTAAAGGATAAAAATCAAGAACAGTTAAAAAAGATGTATAATGGGCTTAAAAATAAAGATATGCTTCTTGGTAATACAACTTTAGGTGTTCATAAAGATGATTATTCATTTTGTTTCGATAGTGAATCTTTAAAAGATTATGCTTCACAGGGTCAACAAAAAAATGCAATTATTGCTTATAAACTTTCTTTAGTAGAGATGTTTAAAGTTGAACGAAATATTAAACCTATTTTGATATTAGATGACTTATTTAGTGAGTTGGATAATGAAAAAATTAATAATATTTTAGAAGTAATTGATAAGGATTTACAAATATTTATTACTGTTACTGATTTAAATAAATTACCAAATGATATAAAAAATAGAAATAATAAAATTTTTGATTGTGCTTTTGGTGATATAAGGGAGGATATATGAGAGAATTAGGACATCAAGATTATAATGATAGTGATATTCAAGTTTTAGAAGGGTTAGAGGCTGTTCGTAAGCGACCTGGTATGTATATTGGTACAACTGGTGAGGCTGGACTTCATCATTTAGTTTGGGAAATTGTTGATAATGCCGTAGATGAGGCTTTGGCCGGGTATTGTGATGATATTGAAGTAATTGTAGAAAAGGGAAATATTATTACAGTTCGTGATGATGGTCGTGGTATTCCTACTGGTATTAATAAAAAGACTGGTTTATCCACAGTTGAAACAATTTTTACCGTATTACACGCTGGTGGTAAGTTTGGCGGTGGCGGATATAAAGTATCTGGTGGTTTGCATGGTGTTGGAGCATCGGTTGTTAACGCTTTATCCACATGGCTTGAAGTTACTGTTTATCGTGATGGACATATTTATTATCAAAAATTTGAAAATGGCGGTCATTCAGTAGAACCATTAAAGATTATAGGAGATTGCGATATTAATCGTACCGGGTCAACTGTAAGATTTAAGGCTGATCCAGAAATATTTAGGGAAACAACGGTTTATAACTATGCGACTTTAGCTAAGAGACTACAAGAAATTGCTTTCTTAAATAAAGGCTTAAGAATAATTCTTATGGATGATAGAGAAGACAATAAAAAGGATGAGTTTTTATATCAAGGTGGAATTATTGAATTTGTTAAGCTATTGAATAAAAATAAAACACCTTTACATGAAGATGTGATTTATGTTGAGGGTAGAGAAGATAATATTTTAATTGAAGTTGCTATGCAATACAATGATGGCTATAATGAGGCTTTATATTCTTATACTAATAATATTCATACTCATGAAGGTGGAACTCATGAAGATGGTGTTAAAAGAGCACTAACAAGAATTATTAATAATTATGCTCGTAATAATAAAATGTTAAGTGAAAAGGCTGATCCATTAACAGGTGAAGATGTTCGTGAAGGTTTAACTATGATTATTTCTTGTAAACATCCAGATCCTCAGTTTGAAGGTCAGACTAAGACTAAACTAGGTAATATGGAAGTTCGTAAGATTGCTGATGATGTATTTAGTAATGGTTTTGAAAGATATTTAATGGAAAATCCCGAAATAGCTAAGAAGATTGTTGAAAAATCATTAACAGCATCAAGAGCTAGAATGGCTGCTAAAAAAGCAAGAGAATTACAAAGACAAACCAAGGGTGGTTTAGACTTATCTAATCAATGGGGAAAACTTACTGATTGTACAAGTAAAAATCCTAGTGAATGTGAAATCTTTATCGTCGAGGGAGATTCAGCCGGTGGTTCTGCTATTGGTGGTAGAAATTCTAAAACGCAAGCAGTTTTACCTTTAAGAGGAAAAATTTTAAATGTTGAAAAAGCAAGATTAGATAGAGCTCTTTCTAATGAAGAGATTAGAAGTATGATTACAGCTTTTGGTACAGGTATTGGTGAAGATTTTGATATTTCTAAATTAAGATATGACAAAATTATTATTATGACTGATGCTGATGTCGATGGCGATCATATTAGAATTTTGCTTTTGACTTTATTTTATCGTTTCTTTAGACCTTTGGTTGAAACTGGACATATTTATATAGCTCAACCTCCTTTATATAAGGTATCGTGGGGTAAAAATTTCCATTATGTTCTAACTGATGCTGAACGAGATGAGTTCTTAAAGACTTTACCGGCCAATGTTAAATTTGATGTTGCGCGTAATAAGGGACTTGGTGAAATGGATCCAGAGGAATTGTGTTCAACTACCATGGATATTAACAATCGAACTTTAATTCAAGTTAAGTTAGATGAAGCGATGGAAGCAGATGGAATATTTAGTTTATTAATGGGTGAAGAAGTAGAACCTAGAAGAAAGTTTATTGAAGAAAATGCTCATTTTGCTTCAAATTTAGATTATTAGGAGGTATATCGTGGATAATAGAGAATCAAAAAATGTAGTTAATGTAATGAAAGATTCCTTCATTAACTATGCAATGGATGTAATTATTGCTCGTGCATTGCCAGATTTGAGAGATGGCTTAAAACCAGTACATCGTCGTATTTTATACACAATGTATGAAGATGGTTTAACTCCTGATAAAGCATTCCGTAAGAGTGCAACAACAGTAGGAGCCGTTTTAGGTAAATACCATCCACATGGTGATACATCAGTTTATGACGCCATGGTAAGAATGGCTCAAGACTTTAGTTATCGTCATCCTTTAGTTGATGGTCATGGTAACTTTGGTTCAGTTGATGGATATGGTGCTGCTGCTTATCGTTATACAGAGGCTAGACTATCAAAAATTTCTTTAGAATTATTAAGAGATATTAACAAGAACACCGTAGATTTCGTTCCTAACTTTGATCAGACGAAGAAAGAGCCAGTTGTAATTCCTAGTAGATTTCCAAACATTTTAGTGAATGGTACTATGGGTATTGCTGTAGGTATGGCAACAAATATTCCTCCTCATAATTTAGGAGAAGTAATTGATGGCTGTGTTGCTTATATTGATGATAATGATATTACTGTTGAAGGATTAATGAAGTATATTAAGGGTCCTGATTTCCCAACTGGGGCTGCTATTTTAGGAAATAGAGGCATTAAACAAGCGTATGAAACCGGTCGTGGAACTATTACTATTAGGGCTCATGCTGAAATTATTGAACATAATGGTAAACAACAAATAGTATTTACTGATATTCCTTATCAAGTAACTAAGATGGAACTTCAAAAGAGAATTGCCGAACTAGTAAGAGATAAAGTTCTTGAAGGAATTACTGATTTACATGATGAGTCAACATTAACTGAAATTAAGTTAGTAGTTCATTTAAAGAAGGAAGCAAATGCTAATGTAGTATTAAACAACTTATATAAACATACTTCTTTACAAACTACTTATGGTATTATTTTCTTAATGTTAGACCAAGGTTTACCAAAAACTTTAAATTTAAAAGAAATTATTAGTAAATATATTGATTATCAAAGAGAGGTTATTTATAGAAGAACTAAATACGACTTGGAAAAAGCCGAAAAGCGTGTTCATATTTTAGAAGGCTATAAGATAGCGTTAGATAATCTAGATGCTGTTATTAATATAATTAGAAATGCTAAAGATGATGATACGGCTAAACATGAATTAATGACTAGATTTAATTTAGATGATATTCAAGCGGAGTCTATATTAGAATTAAAATTAAGAAGATTAACTGGATTAGAACGCAGTAAGATAGAAGAAGAATTAAATGACTTATTAAAGTTGATTGATGAGTTAAAAGGAATATTAGCAAGTGATGCTAAGATTTATGATATTATTAAGCAAGAATTACTTGAAATTAAAGCTAAATACGCTGATGAACGTCGTACAGAAATAGATATGACTGCTATTGATTATATTGATGATGAAGCGTTAATTCCTGAGGAAAATATTGTTGTAGCCTTAACAAATAAAGGTTATATTAAGAGAACAACCAGTGATACATTTAAGTCTCAAAATCGTGGCGGTGTTGGTGTTAAAGGTATGACTACCAACGAAGAGGATTTTGTAGAACATTTAGTGGATTTATCTACACATGATTATTTATTATTCTTTACTAATAAGGGTAAGGTATATAGATTAAAAGGCTATGAAATTCCACAATTTGGCCGTCAATCTAAGGGATTACCAATAATTAATTTATTACAAATTGATAAGGATGAACGAATCAGTAGTATAATTAAAATTTCTGCAAATGACGATAAAAAGTACTTGCTATTTGTAACAAAGTATGGTATAATTAAAAAGACAGGTTTAACACAATTTGAAAGCATACGTCAAAATGGTAAAATTGCTATTACTTTAAAAGAAAATGATGAATTAATTGCTGTTAAGAAAACAGGCGGCGAAGATATGGTTTTGATTGGTTCTAGCGAAGGTCGTATGGTTAAATTTACCGAGGACGAAATTAGAGACATGGGACGTACTGCAAGTGGAGTTAAAGGCATTGATTTAGAAAACGATGCTATTGTAGTAGGTGCTGAAGTTGTAAGCAATGATGATAATATACTACTTGTAACCGAAAATGGTTATGGTAAGCAAACTAAAGTTGCTGACTTTAGACAAACTCGCAGAGGATCTAAAGGAGTTAAGGCGTTAAATATAACCGATAAGAATGGGAAGATTGCTGATTTTAAAGTTATAGGCGATGCTAATGATGTAATAATTGTAACTGATTCTGGTATGATAATGAGAATGCCAATTAGTCAAATCAGTGTTTTAGGAAGAATTACTCAAGGCGTTCGATTAATTAATTTGAGGGATGCTCAAAAAGTATCAACAATTACTTTAATTAAATCAGAAGAACAATCAGAAGAAGATTCTATAAATTCAAATGATGACACTGCTGCAGTTATCAATAATGACCAACAGTAAAACGAATAAAATATATAATTAAAAACAATGTTTCACGTGAAACATTGTTTTTTTGTAGATTTTTTAATGTTTCACGTGAAACATAGGTGTTGATATATTTTAAATAATTATAAAATATTGCTACATGATAATTTATTTTTTTAAATAATTATAAAAATCTAGTTATTATTTTAATGTTTCACGTGAAACATTGTTATTAATAAATTTTATTAACAATATTAAATTAACTTACTTAACTACATGTTGCAGTAATTATAAAAAAAACATATTAAAAATTTTTATGTTTCACGTGAAACATATGTTAATATCTACCAAATTGCATTATTTTTCTACTATATTATTAAGAACACAAATTTTAGAAGTACTAGTTAGTCGGATTGATTATTTTTTTTAACTATATATATTTCTAAATAATTATAATTGTATGTTGAAAAAATTAATGTTTCACGTGAAACATATAAAAATTTTATTAATCTTTAATATTGTTTTTGCAAATACAACAATGTTTCACGTGAAACATTGTTAGTTGATAAGATTATTTTAATATATTATAATGTAAAAATCGTATGTTTTACGTGAAACATCATTAGAAAAAGTTATAAACAATGTTTTGAGTTGTACAAATAACAATAAGTTATATTATTTGGCAAAGATGCTAATTTTTGGTTGTATCTTTTTACAAATTATGGTAATATTAAGTGGTGCAATAAGTACATAGGAATCTGGTCAGGGTAGGAATACAGCAGCCATAACTATCAATGCTTATGTGCACTTTTTTTATGGAGTTAAATATGGATCAATACTTTGAATTATTATATAAAATGGCCTTAAAAGCCTCTAAAAACGGCGATATTCCAGTATCGGCAATTTTGGTTAAAAATAACAAAATCATTGCTACAAGCTATAATAATAGGCATAAAAAGGGGTATGTTTTAGGTCATGCTGAGATAAATGCCATTATCAAGGCCGAAAAAAAACTAAAAGATTTTAGATTAGACGGGTATACTATGATTACTACCTTAAAACCTTGTAAAATGTGTCAGGCGGTAATTGAAGCAGCAAGAATATCTAAGGTTTATTATATTTTAGAAGGGAAAGAAGATAAAAGTTATCCACAGGTAAAATATGAAAAATTAGATAAAATTGATGAAAAATTTATAAATAATTACTCAAAGTTATTTAATGATTTCTTTCAAAATATAAGATAATTAAAATTAATTATGATATAATAAAGAGCAAGGAGTTTTTATGGAATATCAAGTATTATATAGAAAATATCGACCTCATGATTTTGATTCGTTGGTAGGTCAGGAATATACAAAAAAATTATTAAAAAATAGCGTTATAAATAATAAATTTGCTCATGCTTATATATTTACAGGCCCAAGGGGAACTGGTAAGACAAGTAGCGCTAAAATATTTGCAAAAGCTATTAATTGTTTACATTCGGTTGACGGAAATCCGTGCAATAAGTGTCAAAATTGTGTAAACTTTGATAGCAGCCCTGATATTATTGAACTAGATGCAGCATCTAATAATGGCGTAGATGACATAAGAGAGATAATTAATAATGTAAGATTAGCACCTAGCAGTATGAAAATAAAAGTCTATATTATAGATGAATTTCATATGTTATCCACAAGTGCTTTTAATGCCTTACTATTAACGCTAGAGGAACCACCCAAAGATGTAGTATTTATTTTGGCAACTACAGATATTCAAAGCGTACCGATAACGGTTTTATCCAGATGCCAAAGATTTGATTTTAAACCAATTTCCCTTCAAGATATAGAAAATAGATTAAAATTTGTATGCACTGAAGAAAAATTACATGTTACGGATGATGCCATTAAGGAAATAGCTATGATGTCTAATGGTGGTTTAAGAGATGCTTTAAGCATTTTGGATCAAGTTGCTGGAAATGGTGAAGAAATTGATGTTCAAAATGTAATTGCTAATTTTGGTGGCATATCTAATAAAAAGATAAATCAATTATTAAATTATTATGAAAATAATAATGTTGCTGAATTAATAGATTATATTAATGAGATAAAAAATGATGGTATTGATATAAAGGTTTTAATAGATAAAATTATTACAAGAATAAAGAGTATACTAATTGATATTAAATTAGATAAATATCAAGGTAATTTAAATTTTGATAATTTATATAGTTTGGTTTTTGAGTTAAATAAATTATTAACTGGGGAGCGAAATGGGGCAAATTATTATGATTTATTGGAAATAGTGTTTTTAAAGTATCTAAATTATTTCCCGGGAAATAATTTTGTGGATAAAAATTTAACAAAGTTATCTGATAGTAAAAAAGAATCTGCTGGAATTAAACCAAAAGAGGAAAAGCCCGTAATATCGGCACCTATAGCAGAAAAGCAAATTATTTCCCAAGAAAATATGTCTCAAGAAAAAAATCAAAGTTTAGATTTTGATATTGATATTAGAATAAATAATACATTTGTAAATGCTAAAAAAGAATATTTAAATAATATAAAAGTTAAATGGAATGATTTTGTTATTTATGAAAGTAATGTAAACAAAGCTATGATTTCTTATTTAGCAGATACTAACATTGTTGCCGTATCGGATAAATATGCAATATTAATGAATAATTTAGATATTACAAATAATTTGATTAATCAGAATATAAAAGCTTTAGAGAAAGATTTTAATTTATTTTTCAATGGTAATTATTATTTGGTGGCAATTTCGCCAAAAAAATGGGAGCTGGAGCGAAATAAATACATAAATAATATCAAAAATGGTTATAAATATGAGATAATAAATAATGATATAATTATTAAAGAAGATAAAAGCGAGTTAGAAAAAATTGCTACTGAAATTTTCGGTAATAATTATAAGAAAGTAGAATAAGGAGATTTTTATTATGAATATGCAGAATTTAATGGCACAAGCCCAAAGAATGCAAAGAGATATTATGAAAAAGAAAGAAGAAGTAGAAAAGAAAACTTTTGTTGGTTCTAGTGAACTAGTAACGGTTACAGTAAATGGTAAAAAAGAATTACAAAAAGTAGAATTCGCTTCAAATGTTGGAGCCGATGATTTGGATATATTACAAGATATGGTAGTTATTGCTACTAATAAAGCAATGGAACAAGTTGATGCTGCAATGGAAAGTGCAATGGGACAATACGGCAGTATGTTTAATGGTTTATTCTAATGATATACCCAAAAGTATTGATGGATTTAATTGAATATTTTAAAAAGTTACCGGGTATCGGGGAAAAAAGTGCGGAGCGTATGGCTTTAGCACTTTTAGACATTAATACTGATGATGTTAATGCTTTTGCTGATGCCATGTGTAATGCCAAATTAAAATTGCATCCTTGTCCAATATGTGGTTGTCTTACGGAATTAGAAGTATGTCCAATTTGTTCTAGTGAGGCTAGAGATAATAATGTTATTTGTGTTCTAGAAGATTATAAAGGAGTATTTGCCTTTGAAAAAACAGGAAAGTATAATGGAAAATATCACGTATTAAATGGATTAATTTCACCTATAGATGATATAGGTCCGGAAGATATTAATATATTCGGACTAATTAATCGGATCAAAGAGATGCCAAAAGTTGAATTAATTATTGCTCTGAAACCATCTATTGAAGGAGAAACAACAACTCTTTATTTAAAGAAAGTTTTAGAAAAATATCCTAATGTTAAAATATCACGTCTGTCTTATGGGATTCCTATGGGAGTTGATATTGATTATTTGGATGAATTAACTTTATTGAATGCATTAAGTGAGAGAAAAAATATTACATAAATATTTTTTATGTATCATATATTAAATTGGTGATTTATATGAATAATCTTATTAAAGTATTAAAAAAGTTAATTTTTTCTTTTTTGCTATTATTTGGTTTAAATACTATGTTAAAATATGTAGGGATAATTATTCCTATTAATTATATTAACCTAATGGTTACTTATTTTTTAGGAGCATTTGGAATTATATCTTTAATAATTATAAAATTTTTTGTAATATAGTAGTATGGAGATGAAGTATGAGTAGTTTAAAAATGATACAAGGTTTGATTGATAAATATGAGATTGGAAGACTATCTCACGCTTTTTTAGTTGAAACAAATAATATAGAACTATGTTTAGAAGATATTAAACAATTTATTAAAATTATTAACTGTAGAGAAAAATACAGTAAAGATTGCACTAAATGTAATTTATGTAAATTGATTGATTTAAATAATTTACCAAGTTTGACTGTTATTGAACCAGATGGGATGAGTATTAAAAAAAATCAATTACAAGAGTTACAAGATAAGTATAGTATGAAACCAGTGTATTCAAAGTATAATACTTATATAATATTAAATGCTGAGTTAATGAATGCTTCATCGGCTAATAGTATTCTTAAATTTTTGGAAGAACCAACTGATCATATTATTGGCTTTTTAGTAACTAATAATAAAGAAAAAATGCTAGACACTATTATTAGTAGGTGTCAAAACATAAAGTTTATTTATGAAGATAAAAGTAAGAGTGATGAAAAAATTTGTTTGCTTGCCACTGAATATTTAGATCAAATAGAAAATGATGATTCGTTTTTAATTAATAAGGATTTAATTTTGAAAGTTTTAATAACTAGACAAGAAATTAATAATTTATTTATAGAAATTTTACATCAATTAATGGAAAAAATAAAAGCAAATTATTTCCCGGGAAATAATTTTGTGGATAAAAAATTAAAAAAATGTAATTTACAAATAGAAATAGTTCGTAAAGTCTTAGTGATGATAAAGCAAAATGTGAATTTAGAATTATTATTAGATTATTTCGTAATAGAGATGAGGAATTTAAATGAATGAAGTTTATCAAGTATTGATTGAAGATAAAAAAGAAATAATTGCTTTATCTAATTCTGGGAAATATTTAATTGGTGATAATATTATTGTTAAAACAAGTCGCGGTGAGCAATATGGAAAAATTACTGACATTATTTCTGAAAAAAATAGTGAAATAAATGATATATATATAATAAGGAAAGCAAATAAAAAAGATTACAATAATTATTTAAAAAATTTACGATTAAGTGAAGATATGTTAAAGTTTGCAAAACAAGAGGCAACTAAATTTAAACTAGATATGAATTTTGTAAGTGCTGATGTAACTTTAGATAATAAACATTTATTATATCAATTTGTGGCTGATGAAAGAGTTGATTTCCGAGAACTTGCCAAATCTATTGCTGGAAAATATAAGTTGAGAGTAGAATTAAGGCAAATTGGAGCCCGTGATAAAGCCAAATTAATTGATGGTATTGGTCCGTGTGGTCGCCGTTTATGCTGTGCTAGTTTTTTAGATAAATTAGATTCAATAAGTATGAATATGGCAAAGAATCAAGGGTTGGCTCTAAATCCATCAAAAATAAATGGAGCTTGTGGTCGTTTAATGTGTTGTTTAACTTATGAAAATGATAATTACTTAGAATGTCGTAACCAATTACCAGGTGTTGGCAAGATGGTTGAAACTGAATTTGGTGAAGGTAAGGTTGTTAGTGAAGATGTATTAAATTTAAAATATACGGTTAATATTAATAATGAGTTAAAAGAGATTAAGGTAGTTAATGATGGAAGTAGAAAAAAATGATTTATATGATTATGGTATGAAAATCTATCAAGCTAAGAATCTATTTAAATTTTCAATAGATAGTATTCTTTTAGCCGAGTTTGTAGATATAAGATGGAATAGTAATTTAATAGTAGATTTTTGTACTGGTAATGCCGCCGTTCCTTTAATTTTGTCTACTAAGTATAAAAGTCAAATAATTGGTTTTGAAATTCAAAAGCAAGTTTCTACACTTGCTTACAATTCTGTTTTATTGAATAGTTTAGAAAAAAAGATTAAAATAATTAATGATAATTTAAGTACAGCCTTGGAGTATATTTTGCCCGAAACCGTGGACGCCATAACTTGTAATCCGCCATACTTTAAAATAAATGAAGGTTCGTACTTAAATGAAGATGAAGGAAAAAGAATAGCGCGTCATGAAGTTGCAACTAATTTGGAACAAATTGTCATGACAGCAAAATATTTATTAAAAAATCGAGCACCTTTATATTTAGTTCATCGTCCTGATAGATTAATAGAAATAATAAACATTTTAAATAAATACAAGTTTAGTATAAAAAAAATACAGTTAGTTTATTCTAGTTTTGATAAACCAGCGGTTATGGTTTTAATAAAAGCTACTAAGAACGGCGCTGACGGCGTAATAATTAGTCCGCCACTTAATATTTCAAATCGAAGTACATATAAAAATATATTTAGTGAGGAGCAGTAAAAATGAAATTAATTGTTGGATTAGGTAATCCAGGTAAAGAATATGAAAATACAAGACATAATATTGGTTTTATGGTTTTAAATTATTTCCCGGGAAATAATTTGTGGAAAGAAAAATTTAATGGCATGTACTGTCAACAAAATGTAAAGGGAGAAAAAGTCATTTTTTTAAAACCCCTTACATATATGAATCTTTCTGGGGATTGTGTAATTAAGTATGTAAAATATTTTGATATTGATATTAATGATATTTTAATAATTCAAGATGATTTAGATTTACCATATATGCAGTATCGGTTAAAGTATGATAGTTCCGCTGGGGGGCATAATGGAATTAAATCAATAATTAATAATTTAGGAACTCAAAAAATTCCAAGATTAAAAATTGGAATTGCTCATGACCGTAGTATAGATACAAAAGATTATGTTCTTGGTCATTT
>CAKORQ010000008.1 GCA_934101445.1 uncultured Bacilli bacterium
TTCTTTATTCAGGTTTAGAACATCTGATAATAACTGGTAAAGGGCAAAGTTGTAGTTTTCATCATTAAATATTTGGGTAAACATAAAATCTCGTTTTAAAGGGATTATCTGACCTTCTGATAACTTATCCATTCTTACATTCTTCCTTTCTTTTTTAAATTTTTTTGGTTGTAATGACATATTTAATCATTCCTTTCTTGTCATTATTTAGAGGTAGTTAAAATTACTCCCTCTAATTATACTTATTGGTAACAAACTTCTAATTTCCTTCTTTTTTGGATAAATTTTTTCTAAAAATTACAAATTTCTTCTAAATTTGACACTTTCTTGACACCATTTTTATAAAATATACTATTCTGGGAGTGGCGGGTGGGAAGTAATAATAAATTTATAAACCATAAAAAAAAAATATAAATTTATATTTTATACTCTTCTATAGTTACACCTTGATAATAATACTCTAAGATATCTTTATAATTAGAACCTTCCTTAGCCATCGCATTCGCACCATATTGACTCATACCAACCCCGTGGCCATAGCCTTTAGTAGTAAAAATAATATCATTATTTTCCTCGGTAATTGTAAAATCCGTCGAACGCAAATTAAACTTTTTTCTAATCTCGATACCTGTATATGTCTTCTTATTAATAGATATGGTTTCTATTCGATTAGAATAATCAGTTATAATATTATTTATGGTTAAGACAGCACAAGTAATATTTAAAGTCTTACAAAATTCATCTTTAGGTACTTTTTTTGTAACTTTAAATCTAGTATTTGTCTCGTTATCTGAGGTTGGCATAATCGTATTTAAGTACGGTAAAGTCTCATTAAAAACACTTAAAGAAGTAGTAGTATAACCATTACTCATCGCATAAAAGTAAGACTTTATTAACTTTTTATTATAAGTTATTACTTGGTTTTTAGTCATATTAACCGCATCAGTTATTCTTTTTAAATAAGTATAGTAATTATCCTGCCATTTTTGTTGCAGTTCCTCTAAAGAGTTATAGGCTTGATCAGTTGTTGTTACATAACCTCTAGTATTTTCTTGATAAAGGGCAAAAGTTCTACTCGCAACCGCTTGGGATTTTAAGGCTTCCATATCAAAAAGAGCTGGAACTTCGGCTCCAACTACATTTACTAAATATTCTTCTAAAGGAATTTGTTTTTTTTCATTATTTATTAATAAATCAATGTAAATTATTGGTTTATTAAGAGATTCTTTATTATCTTGATTTAAAGGAGTAACTTGTTTTTTTAACATGATAATAGTTATTGGTAAAAGAACGACAACTATACTAAGTAAGATTTTATTTTTCATAAGTTCTCCTATTGTACTTAGTATATTAATAAATATTACTAAGTTTTTAAGACATAAAATCTGTTATAAAATTAGTTATTAGATAACTAGTAGCAATCCCAAATATTATAACTAACATTCGAGCCTCAAGAGGTTTATTTCTTTTCATAAACTTATCAAAATTAACCCCACTTAAGGCAACCATACTTAATAAAAGAGTTATAGCATATAACAGCGTCTTATAATTCATTATATGTACCTTCCTCATAACTTATGATTTTATTTACCCTTCTTACATGACGAGTCTCACTACTTGGGGCAGTTTCTATAAACATTTTAGCTATTTCTAAGGCTTGGGTGTCATCTAGGGAAGCCGGCATAGCAAGAACATTAGCATGATTATGGACTCTAGCACTTTTAGCATCTTCAAGATTATTTACTCTAGCGCACCTTATTCCTTTTACTTTATTAGCAGCAATAGAAATACCAATACCGGTCCCACATATTAAGATACCTAAATCAGTAATTTTATCCATTTTAGTACATATATCAAAGGCAAAGTCGGGATAATCATCTTCACTAGAATTAGGAAGGGTAGAATCTAGTATATCGTACTTATTTTTTAAACTTTCTATCAAATATTTTTTTAACTCAACGCCACGGTGATCACAAGCAATATATATTTTCATTTTTCATTCTTCTTTCTTATTTTTATATTATTTAGTTTCACTATTCAAACATATTTTTAACTAATTTATTATGATTTAATAAACTTAGTAATTGAAATTCCTGATAATTAGGAGTGATAGAAATATCTTTAAGACTAGGACCATCATTGGTCATTACTATATCTATTTGTAAATATTTATTATCAGGAATAGTATCTTTTATCCGATTAACTAATCTTAAAGTCCGAGGCCATTTGGGAATAGTAAGCCAAAGTAGGGGAGACTTAGTTAGAGGATGTTCCTCATAAATGTTTTTATTTAAATCATAAAAAGGGGAATCAATTAAACCGGTATCTAAATTAATTGAAGCAATTATTTGATTACTATTTGTTACTTCATAATCTTCTTTACTAGTAACTAAGTAAGAAAATATAATATTATCTTTAAAAGTTATAAAACGAATAAAAGATAAATTATTAGGATTTAATCTATCTAAGGTATCTACTTGTTTAATAGCACTTTCTAAGATAGTCATTTTACTTAAGTATAAATCATTATAAACAGTAGTATAATTTTTTAAATCTATTTTAATTTTTTTAGTATCATTTTTTACTTTTAAATCATATTTAGCATAGACATATTCTTTATTTTGGATAAAGTCATAAAAGTCAGTAATATTATCTCCATTAAGTTCTAACCATTTATAGTTAAGAAAGGGGTAAAATTTCTTATTAAATTTATGACGAGAATAGGTTATTTCTTTTAAAGATTGATTATTATATGTTTTTATTAACTTTTGATTGTATTTATTAGTAAGTAAGTTCTGTTTTTCTTCGTTAGACATTTTATAACACGCAAATAATTGATACTCAAAAAGATTAATATGATACTTATAATGACAGTGAAAGTAATCATTTATAATACTAAGAGTTTTGATATTAGTACGACTTGATAAAGATTTAGCAACTTTATATAAATTTTGATGTGTCATTTAATCAGCTCCATCTTTATTATAACAAAAAAACTGCAATTATGCAGTTTTTGTTTCGTCTTGATTAAATCCGTATTTACGGTTGAATTTTTCTACTGAACCAGTTTTCTTTGCACGAGCTTGTGAACCAGTATAGAATGGGTGGCAAGCACTACAAACATCACATTGGATACTATCTTTAGTAGATTTTACAGTAAATGTATTTCCGCAAGCACAATGTACTTCTACTTCATGCATTTCTGGATGAATTCCCTTTTTCATTTAAACTCTCCTTCCGCCATGTTATATTCATAACATAGAAATTTGTTTGTCTTATGTATTATATCATAAGATTTTGGTTTTGCAATTATTAAAAGTTTATTTTAGCAAGTTTTAGTTATTTTTACTAACAGTTTAACTATAAAACAATTACTTATAAGCCAACTTATTTTATTTTTATTTTAAGATTAGCCAATATTTTTCCTACTAAAAACGATATTTTATCGCTATTTTTAGTGGCAATTGTCTTACAAATAGCCTTACCACCGACAGTGAAACTAGAGATGAAAGCGGTTAGTATAACGGATATAATGCTTAAATTAATGTGGGTTGAATTACTTATAGATATTGCTAAAACGGCGCCGATAGAACCACTTATAATACCACAAATATCACCAATAACATCATTACAAATACTAGAAATTTTACTAGAATTTTTAAGTAAGCCGATAGTTTCTTTACCACCTTTTATCTTTTGGGATGCAATTGATAGAAAAGTTTTTTCTTTACTGGTTAAAACAGCAACCCCAATCATATCGAAGATTATACCTATTACAATTATCAAAATTAATATTATAAACAGAAAGATACTACTTAATGAGTTCGATATAATATTAGAGATAATACTAAATAAGCATGAAAGAACAAAAGTTAATAAAAAAACTTTATATATCCAGGCTTTATTATTCATAATTCCTCCTATATAAAGTAATATTCTAATTTTTGCATGGTATATCAAAAGTTAATTTTACGGCTTGAGGTCGAGTTGAGTTTCTCTAAATATCTTCCACTTGATTACTCATTGGCACTTTCGTCTTTAGGATATTTAATTAATATTTAATTCATTAATTACTCGATTGCCACTTAGTCCGCACTTCAATACTTTTAATATAGACAGTCTAGAGGTTTTCCCTGACATAAGTAACTATACTTATTCGCTTTTGCAAGTATTATTTCAACTTTAGGTATTCCTAATACTCACGCACGACATACGAAACTTAAAAATGACGCAATAAAAGGATTTGAGGTTATATGCCATTATAACTTTCCTTAAATTTTAAATCTTATACTCACCCTAACTTGGGCCGAAAAAGCAAATATAAGAAGTGTCGGTAGTGTAATTGATGGATTTTTAGCCCCATCTTCATATAGTGTTATGACTAGAATAATGCACCACACATAGCCGAGATTATAACATAAAGATAGCCATTTGTCAAATTTTGGTTTTCTTAAAGTGTAAAGAGCGGACATGTATTGACAGATTTTTTTATAAATTTAAGTCTTTAACATATTATAATCTACTTTAAATTATATGTTTGGCAGTTAAAAATATTATTTACTTATCAATTAATTGGCTAACTAAGTTAAGCATTTTACTGTTATCATGAACAAATTTTTGAGGTTTAAACTTTTTGACTTTTTTTAAAGCATTCTCTAATTCGTCAACATCTTGAAGACCAATTATATAGCCTAAAGCACTAAATTTAGCGATTATCTGGGTTTGGTGGTCGTTAATATGCTCTTTATACTTAGCAAGACGGGGGACGGCAATGACTTTTTTATTTTTTTCTAAAGCCGAAATAATATTGCCAACGCCACCATGGGTAATAACAAGGTCGGCCTTGGACATTAAATTATTAAACTCATCTTGGGGAATTAAATCAAATATCTCCATATTATCCGAACTATATTTAGTAAAACCGGCTTGAACAATAACTTTATCTTGGATTATCCCCTTATTAATTAACTTATCAATCTCATCTAAAAGACGAACAAACGTTTTATCTTGAGTTCCTAATGTTACTAAAATCATAAAATAACCTTTCTAGTAAATCCAACCACCATAAATGGCATTAGGATAAACTTCTAACATACTTTCCCATTGGACAATAAAGTAATCGGCAAATTTATATATCAAGCGCCCGGCTCTAGTAGGGGTAGTACTGTTGGCGATGGTTTCAATAAAAATCACTTTTTTATGAAATAATTTAGCAAGACAACACATAGGACCGACATTATGGGAACCAGTTGTTACGACTACATCAGGTTTAATTAAAAGAATGAGATAAAGAGAAATAAAGCAATTTAAAAGAAACTTAAAGGGATATATTAATTTAGCCTTAAAATTTGTATAAGTACCGCTTATTATATAATGAACGTGATACGGATATTTCTTAGCCAGATTAAGGTTACTTTTTGTCTTTTCAGTAACAATAGTGTAATCATATTTTTCAAATAAAGGGGAAAGTTGTAATAATTCGCTTAAATGACCACCAGTGCTAGCAATAAACATAACTTTTTTTCTCTTTTCCATAATTATCACCTTAAAATTATTATACTATAAAAGATTAATTAGTTGAAAAAAAGATTAATAACTATTTAATATTAACCTTCTATTTTCCAAGTAGAAATAATGTTGTTAAATAACTTATTAGCAATTATTTTATGGTCCTCAGTATCAAGAATATAATTATTATTAGCCTTTTTAGACAAGATACTGAATGTGTTTAGAAAATCAATTTTATATTTATGGGTTAAATCTTTTAGAAGATAATTAGACCTTAAGTTAATAGGGCTGATATAGATAATTTGTTTAGAATTATACTTTCTTAAGAGTATAAATAGTTCTTCTAAATCAGAATAAATGTTAATTATATTTTCTTTTTCATAAAGTAGTTCAAAATCTCCTAAGTAGATGATTATAACATTAGAAGAGTTTAATTTTTCTTGAATATTATTATAATTGCTTTTAATTTTATCGATAGTATTTTCTATTTCTAAATTTTTTTTATGATAATCATTAATGGTAGTTGGTAATAGTTTTTCTAAATCTTTTTGTAAAAATGTACTAAAATTTTCTTTAACGGTGGTGGTCTCATCATAAATAGTTGTTATCTTTATTTCTTGGTGAGTATTAGCAGTAAAAATAAGATAGGTTAAAATAACTGCTCCTAAAGATAAAAAGAATAATTTTACTTTCATAAGCCCTCACTTACTTAGTATAATTTATTCTTCTATTTTTATTTTAGCACCAACCTTGGATAGTTTCGTATTAATATTTTCATAGCCTCTTAAAATATGGTCGGCTTCATTTATGATGGTTTTGCCCTCAGCAATCAGACCCGCTAAGACTAAAGAAGCGCCGGCTCTTAGATCACTTGCGGTTACTTCGCAGCCAGTTAGGGCAGTAGGTCCAGTTATAAAGGCTTTATTACTAGTATTAGCAATGTTGGCCCCCATTTTATTTAAATAGGCGATATGTCCCATTCTAGTTTCATAAATAGTTTCTGTAAATGTGGAAATACCATGGGCTTGCGTAAGTAAAGTCTGCATAGTTTGGCCTAAGTCGGTTACAAATCCGGGATAAACTTGAGATGTAATATTAACGGCTTTAAGATTTGTTTGCTTAGAAATTATAATTGAGTTTTCTTCTAAAATATAATCCACATTCATATTTGTTAAAGTATCAAGAAGACTTTTTAAATGCTTAGGTTCAATTTTATCAATAACTAAATGGTCGCCCGCGATGGCGCCAGCAATAATATAAGTGCCAGCCTCGATGCGATCAGGAATAGTGGTGATACTGCCTTTACTTAATTTTTTAACCCCAGTTATAGTAATAGTATCGGTACCAGCCCCTTTAATTTTGGCACCCATGCTTTTTAAGAAGTTAGCGATATTTACTATTTCCGGCTCTTTAGCAGCATTAAATATCCTAGTCTGCCCATTGGCTTTTACGGCCGCTAACATAATATTTATAGTGGCGCCGACAGAAGGAAAATCAAAGGTAATATCAGCGCCATTTAATTCTTTGGCATCAATAATATATTTATCACCTTCAATTTTAACCGTAGCCCCTAGAGCCTCAAAACCTTTTATGTGGTAATCAATAGGACGTTTACCAATTTTACAACCACCAGGAAAATACATTTCTACATGATGATACTTTGATAATAAAGAACCCATAAAGTAATAAGAAGCACGCAATTTTTTAGCAAGGGATTCTTCAATAACCTTATTTTCAACCGCACTTGTATCAATACTTAAGAGATTATTTTCATATTTATATTTTGCATTTAATAGATTTAGAATTTCTAATAAAGCTCTAGTATCCGTTATGTCAGGAACATTATCAATTGTTACTTCAT
This sequence comes from uncultured Bacilli bacterium, assembly GCA_934101445.1. Classification (GTDB taxonomy): domain Bacteria; phylum Bacillota_I; class Bacilli_A; order RF39; family UBA660; genus CAG-605. The sequence continues at coordinate 7,370 of CAKORQ010000008.1, forward strand.
CATCACAAAGAATAGCCGCTGGTATTAAAGCAACAACACTGTTTTTAGCGCCACTTATCTCAATTGTACCACTTAATTTATTGGGTCCTTCAATTATTAATTTGGTCATATATTACACCCCATCTAACTATTAATAACTATATCTAATTTACTACATTAAGTCAAATAAAAAACATCTATAAAACTATATTATAGATATTTTTTATTATTCACTATTTAATCATATTTTTGACTTTTTAAAGCAAATTAATATTTAGATAATTATACCCTTCAATTATATTTTAATAAAACCTCTTTAACGTAGGATTTATATTCTATATCCGTAGTATTTTTACTTTCATCAATAAGACATAAAGGAGGATACATTACACACCAAAAGTTTTCACCTATGCCCTGACCCAAAGTTATAACTAAAGAATTATAGTAACCCGCCGGATATTTTATTCCTTTATAAGTTTTAGAGGGAAAGAAATTATTACCATAGGATATATTATATTTAACCTGATAATTATCTAAAATTGTTTGCAAAGTAGTCATATTATTTTTAATATAGTTGTCAATATCTGTAGATTTGGTTACTCCTGGTAATATTTGTTTCATGATATCTTCTTTAATTTTAGTTTTAGTTAATTGGTCTTGAAAGTTATTGGAATTAGCAATTATGCGAAAGCGAACAGCATCATTAGGAATTATTATTTCTTCTTTGTTAGCATTTAAATAAAATAATGCAATAATACTTAAAATAACTATAATCTTTTTTATAAAAAATCACCCAACTTAATATTGAGTGAATTAATTATTTTTTATTCATTTATTATAAAAATATATCTATCTTTACAGGATAAATCTTTTTTTAATTGAATATAAGAATGAGGATAATAAAGTCTGGCTATATTAGTAATATCTTGTCCTTGGGTACAACCAATTTCAAAAGCAATTATATTTCTTTTATCTAAAAATTCCTTACTTCTTTTTAAGATTATTTCATAAAATTCTAAACCATTATTATTGGCAAATAAAGCATTTTGAGGTTCATACTTAGTTGCTGGGTCAACTGGTTCATCATAGTTAACATAAGGGGGATTACTTACTAAGATATTATATTTTTTATTGATAGTACAATTTTTAATATCACCTAAAGCAAAATTGACATTGGCATTATTTAACACGGCATTAGTACTGGCTAAATCGATAGCATCTTTAGATATATCAAGAGCATCAACCGTGGTATTTAATTCTTTAGCCAAAGTTATGGCAATACAACCACTACCAGTGCCAATTTCTAAAATTTTAAGAGGAGGGTAATTGATTTGATTTTTAATTATCTTTATTAAGTTATCAACTAGTCCTTCGGTTTCAAAACGAGGAATTAGGGCTCTTTTATCAACTTTTATCGTATATCCATAAAAGTCAACATCACCAATTAAATATTGAATAGGGTAGTCATTATTAATTTTTTTAATTATCTCCGCCATATTATCAGGATATAATTTTTTTAATAATTCATAATCGGTATTAGAAATATATCTTTCTTTTTTTATCATTATTCGCCTGCTAGTTTTAATCTTTGATCTTCCGTAATTAAAGCCTCGATAATTGGGTCTAAATTACCTTCCATTACACGATCAAGTTCCATAATAGAGAAATTAATGCGATGGTCAGTAACACGATTTTGTGGATAATTATATGTTCTTATTTTTTCACTGCGATCACCAGTGCCAATTTTTTTACGAGATTCACCTACTTGTTGCTCTTTTTCGGCTAAGGCAGCATCATGTAATTTGGCGGCTAGCATTTTCATAGCCTTTTCTTTATTTTTTAATTGAGAGCGTTCAACCTGACAAGTAACAATCGTATTCGTAGGTACATGAGTAATACGAACGGCAGAGTTGGAAGTATTTACGGACTGCCCACCTGCTCCACTTGAATGGTAAACATCAATTTTTAAGTCGGTTTCTTTAATTTCAACATCGTTAATGTTTACTTCGGGCATAACTAGGACGGTAGCAGTAGAAGTATGGACACGCCCACCAGCCTCAGTTACGGGAACTCTTTGCACACGATGAGATCCGCTTTCAAATTTTAATTTTGAATATACACTTTCGCCTCTTATCATAAATTCAATTTGCGAATAGCCTCCGGCTGAGCCTTCAAGTTCATGAAGAACTTCAATTTTCCAATTATTTTTTTCGGCATATCTTGTATACATACGATATAAATCACCAGCAAAAATATTGGCCTCATCACCACCAGCTGCTCCTCTTATTTCCATAATAATATTTTTATCATCGTTAGGATCTTTAGGAATTAATAATAGTTGTAATTCTTTTTCTAAGTTGGCTTTTTTAGTAGTAGCAGTAGTAATTTCTTCTTCAGCTAAATCTTTTAAATCAGGGTCATTTAACATTTCTTTAGCCTCATTAATGGTTTCATCGCACTTTTGATATTCATTATATTTTAAAACTATCTCTTCTAAATCTGATTTTTCTTTAGATAATTTTCTTAATTTATTATAATCTTGTAAAACATCGTCATGAGTTAATTCTTCTACTAACTCTTGATATTTAGCAGTAATATTTTGTAATCTTTCTATCATAAAAAGTCTTCCTTTCTCGTTAATTATATAGGTAATTGATAAAAAAAGCAATTATTTTTAAATTGCTAATTTTGGGATTATTTTATTTTAGTTTATAAGAATTCTTATTAAACTAATCTAAATTACTATTTTCTTCATCAGAATCATCATTTACTACAACTAATCCTTGTAAGTCATCGTCATCATCATCAGTTGGTTCATCTTCGTCATAATAAACATTTTCATCATTTTCTTCAAGTTCTTCGTCTTCTTCTTCAAGATTGGCGTCAATATCTTCTTCATCGTCTTCAATAATTATCTTGGCTTGATGGCGACTTCTTAAATCCCAGAAACCTTTTTCTAACATGATAAAACGATGATCAGTTGATAGTACTTGGAAAAAATCCGCAATTTTTGCTTCATATTCCTCATTAGATAGTCCTAATAAATCACATATTTGTTTAAAAAGGTCAGTAATTTTTACTTTTTCTCCTGATGATTCTAATATCATATAGGCTATATCGTCATAACTTTTTGATTCTAATTCTTCTTTTGATAAATCAGTAATTTTCATATATATTCCTCCTACATTTTTTCAGGTATTTCAATACCTAGTATATTCAATAGTTTAATATTATTCTCATAAATTATTTTTGTCAATGTTAACCATGATTCTCTAGTAGCATTATTTTCTTCAATTAACACTTTATTGCCGGAATAGAAATTATTATAAAGATTGGTTACTTTATATAAATAATCGGCTATATCACTTAAAGACTTAGTATTAAAAGATTTATCTATTATACTTCTTAAAGTGGTAGTAGTAAGTATGATTTCTCTTTCAATATCAGTTGTAATTTGCTGATAGTTTTGATAAGAAATGTTATTTTCTTTGGCTTTAGCAAGCAACGACTTCATTCTAATAGTAGAATAAAGAAGATATGGACCCGTTTTGCCTTGTAAATCACTAAATTTTACGGGGTCAAAATTGTAATCTTTACCACGGAAAGGAATAAGATCGGCATACTTTACAGTAGCAATCCCAACAATTTCCGCAATTTTTTCTCTTTCTTTGCCAGTAATACTAGGCATTATTTTACGTTCGCATTCAGTAGTTACCATGTTTAGTAAATCTTCTAAACGCATAACGCCACCATCACGAGTTTTAAAAGGTTTACCATCACTACCGTTCATAGTGCCAAAGGGAATATACTCTAGTTTAGTATCTTCACTTACGATTTTAGCCTTACGAACGGCTCTAAATACCTGTTCGAAATGAAGGGCTTGACGAGCATCGGCTAAATACCAAATCTCATCAGGATTCCACTTTTTCATACGTTCCCAAATACAAGCCATATCCGTTGTTTGATAAGAGGCAGAGCCATTGCTTTTTTCTAAAATTACAGGAGGAACCTCATGATCATCATTTTCTTCATTAACATAAATCACCTTGGCACCATTAGATTCTTCAACCAACCCTAAAGAATTAAGATAAACAGTCATTTCTGGAATATATTTACTACCGTCAGATTCTCCTTCCCAAATATCAAAGGTTGTATTAAGACGATCATAAGTTTTCTTAATATCTTCTTTAGAAATTTTCATAATAGCATTCCATAAAGCCATTAAACCTTTTTTGCCTTCTTGAAAATCAACCGTCATTTGGCGAGCTGCTTCTAGATAACTTTCATCTTCTTTGGCTTTGGTGCTGGCAAGAGGATAAATTTCTATCAAGTCATTATTAGTAATAGGTAAGTCCTCAGGATATTCGCCGGTATAATTTTCATCAAAATACGGTAAATCAGGATATCTATTTTTTATTTCCGTCATGACAAGGCCAATTGGTCTACCAAAATCGCCTAAGTGAGCATCACTATAAGTTTTATTGCCTAAAGCAAGCGCCAATCTTTTTAATGCCTCACCAATATTAGCAGAACGTAAATGTCCAACATGGAGAGCCTTAGCCACGTTAGCGCCGCCATAATCAAAGAAAATAGTCTTTTTATTATTGTTGTAGTAATTCCAGTTAATATCATTATTTAAACGATTAAAGTAATCAATTAATGTCTGATTTTTAAAGGAAAAATTAATAAAACCTGGTCCGGCTATATTTACATTATCGTATCTATCATCTTTATTTAAAGCCTCAACAATAATACTCGCTATTTCTCTTGGATTTTTATGTAATTTACCGGCTAAATTCATCGCCCCATTATATTGATAATCACCAAGTTCTTTTCGAGCCGAAGGACTTAAGGTTACACTTTCCACTTCGAAACCACATTTTTTTATTAAATTTAACCAATAGGCTTGTTCTTCTTCAATAAAACTCATAATTCTAACACCTTTCCTTTTTAAGCAAATTAGAAATTAATTTCTAACTTGGTAAATTGATCATCACTTTCCAACTGATAATATAACTCTAATTTATTATTTTGAACACTAAATTCTGCACTATCAACAATTATATCCACATAAGCATCTAATTCTTTTAAAAGATATTGACACTTATGCTTACCTTTTTTACTAACGATAAGTTCCAATGTCGATTCTTTGTTATCTCTAGTTAGGACTAAGGTTTCATCAGAAATAGTAATAGTATTTAGGACATCTTCTAGTAAAAACTCATATTTATTATCATTTTTAGCATAACTTAATGACTTTTCTTCTAAATATAAATCATTATTTTTATATAATTTTAAACTTAGGGAATTATTCAAAATATATTACCTCCGTTTTTTTTCTAAAACATTATAACATAGGTCTTTTAAAATAACTACATAAATTAAATATTTTTTTACATAATAAAAAGGGTGAGGGTATGAAGTTTATCAAAAAGACATTAAAACTAGGAATTATCTTCAGTATTTTAGGAATTTTTGGCATTATTAGTTTGTATATTTGCGCGTATTTTGCGCCAGTTTTAGATATTAGAAGTACTGGTCAATATTATATTTATGATAATGATAATTCCCTAGTATTTCAGGGAAGTGGTAATTCTAAATGGGTAGATTTAAGTGATGTATCTCCTTATTTTATTGATGCTATTATAAGTACCGAAGATAAAAATTTTTATAAGCACAATGGTTTTGATTATTTAAGGATTTTTAAAACACTCTTTTTAAATGTTAAAAAAAGAACAATAGTCGGTGGGGCCTCCACGATATCGCAACAATATGTTAAAAACTTATTTTTAGACTTTGATAAGACTTGGGAAAGAAAATTAGAGGAGGCTTGGTTAACATTAAAATTAGAAGTTCATTATTCCAAAGATGATATTTTAGAAGGGTATATTAATACCATAAATTTTGGTCAAGGTAACTATGGCATAGAAGATGCTGCTAGTTTTTATTTTAATAAACATGCGAAAGACTTAACCTTGGAAGAAAGCATTATTTTATCTGGTATTCCTAAGGGACCTAGTTATTATAATCCTTTAAGTAATTATGATAATGCAATTAAAAGAGCCAAAGTAGTAGCAACCGCGATGGTTAACAATAAAAAAATTGATGAAAGGATAAAAGACAATCTTTTTAAAGAAAGATTAGAAATATATGGGAAAAGAACCGAAAATAATTCTAATACTATTATGTATTATCAAGATTTAGTTATGAAAGAACTAGAAGGCATTAGTAGTATTCCCACTTCATTAATAGATACCGGCGGTTTAAAAATATATACTTCTTTTGATAAAAAAGTCCAAATGGCTTTAGAAAACAGTATTAATAAAAACATTTCTGATGAAGAATTACAAGTAGCAAGTGTTATTATTGATCCTAAAACAGGCAATATTATGGCTTTAACAGGAGGAAGAGATTATACTAAAAGTCAATATAACCGGGCCTATACAATGAAAAGACAAGTAGGAAGTACTATGAAACCACTTCTTTACTATGCGGCCTTAGAAAACGGGATGACTGCATCTTCAACTTTTTTAAGTCAGGAAACAACTTTTGTATTCTCACAAAATGATACCTATTCTCCGCAAAATTTTAATCAAAAATATGCTAATAAGGAAATCACAATGGCGGCCGCTTTAAGTTATTCCGATAATATTTATGCTGTTAAAACTCATTTGTTTTTAGGAACAGATAGTTTGGTAAATATTTCCCATAGAATGGGAATAAAAGAAGATTTACCAAGTATTGCCTCCCTTCCTCTAGGAACAGTGGAATTATCCATGCTAGATTTTGCTAATGCTTACACTACTTTGGCTAGTGGAGGATATAAAAAAGATTTAACATTTATTCGCAAAGTAACAGATATAAATGGAAATATTTTATATGAGAAAAAAGATAATAGTACCCAAGTTTTAAATTCAAGTTATACTTATATTTTAAATAATTTATTAACGGCGACTTATGACAGTGCTTTTCGAGATTATAATAATCCTACTATAATTAGTCTAGCCTCTAAAATTAGCCGAAAATATGCCATGAAAACAGGGACAACCAATACTGATTGTTGGATGATTGGTTATAATCCTGATGTTTTGATGTTAGTATGGAATGGATATGATGATAATCGTGATATGAAAGTTTCCAATAGTATTATTGGTAAAAATATCTGGGTAGATACTGTTGAGGATTATCTCAAAGATAAAGAAGATAATTGGTATGAAAAACCAGAGAATGTTGTGGGTATTCCTAGAGATGCGGTTACCGGAAAAGATGTTACTGATGTTAATAAATCCTTTATCTATTACTATGTAAAAGGTAGTGAAATTGTTGTTAGTAATGAGTCTGATGATAGTAAAGAAAAATTAGAAAATTAAATGAGGATTACTTATTTGTTATTAAATTTCACTTTTAAATTATAAGTGAAGTTTTTTTAATTAACCATCGTATTAGAGATTAATTTAGAGAAATAAAACAGCCAAAATAAAAAGCATAGTATAAACTACACTTATATTAATTAATTTATAAAGATTGTGCTCTTAAGTTAAGATTATTAGTAATTTTTAATCTTTAGTCAATATCTATAATTATTTTACAACCATTATCTTTATTTTCAAAAGAATAATTTACTTTGAAACCTTGTAATTTCAAATTATTAATAACATCTTCGATATCTTTTTTAGCAAATGCTAAATCTTCAGTATTATTTGAAGGAGTATCATTAGTTAAATCACCTAAAAGACTCATAGGATCAAATAATTCTTCTTCATCAGGTTTATTTAAATTACTAGATAAGCTTTGATTATTAGCATTTTGGTTATTATTAAGAGGTGTAAAGAATTTATTGTTGGGATTAAGACCACTGATGAAATTATTATTAAAACTATCACCAGATAAATTAGAATTAGGATAATTTGAGTTAATAGGAGATTCATTTAATAATTCTTGAGATGAATTATCAGATTGGGAAGTTTCTGGTTTTAAAACTTCTAAATCTTTCTTTACCGGAGTTGGTTCTTCCGGTTGGTCAAAATTAAAAGAGAAATAACCTTTGTTACCAACGTTTTGTTTGGCCTGTTCCTCGGGCGCTAGGGGTTCTAAAGTTTCGAAGAATGTGGTTTTATTAGGTACTTCATACGGATTAGTTAAAATATCACTGTTATTAGAAATTGGTTCCGATAAAGTATCAATTATTTCGACATTAGGTTTCTCTAAAATTTTTCCGCCATTATTTTCGGTATCATCTGGGTTTTCACTATAATCTTTTAAAATATCGTCAGTTTTGGAAATTTTATTAGAATTTTTATTAATATCAAAAGAGTTATTTTTAATATCTTCAGCGTTAAAACTTAAATCTACCAAAGGAATATCAGATTTATTTTCAGATTCTTTTAATTTTTTTAACTCTTGGTCTAATTGCCGAACAGTAAGACGCTCAGTAATTATTCGGTTTAGCCATTCCTTTTCTTTTTCAGCATCATTTAAAACTAATAGACTTCTAGCATGTCTTTCACTAATTTTACCTTCAAGTAAGGCTTGTTGAACACTTTCATCTAAGTTTAAAAGACGCAATTTATTAGCAACTGAACTTTGGGAAATTCCCATTTTTTGGGCTAATTGTTCTTGAGTATAACCTTTATCCAAAAGATTTTTATAACTGCGGGCTTCTTCAATTGGGGTTAGATTTCTTCTTTGAATATTTTCAACAAGGGCAATTTCAGCAGAGGAATTATCATCAATATTGGAAATTACAGCGGGAACTGTAGTAAGACCAGCCATAATCGAGGCTTTGTAACGTCTTTCACCGGCAATTATTTCATATTTACTTCCTAATTTTCTTAAAACAAGAGGCTGAATAATACCATGTTCTTTTATAGATGAAGAGAGTTCTTTTAGACCTTGCTCATCAAAGGCTAATCGTGGTTGGAAACGATTAGGTATAATATCATCAACACTTACTTGTAAAACATTATCTTCCATTTTCATATTTTTTGTGGCCCCTTTACTATTATAGTCTATATTTATCATACATTATTATTGGCGTTTTTGCAACTTAATTTGTGTGTCCTTTTTGATTGTATTATAACTACGAGGATATTTTTTATTAGTTATTTTTTCTTTATTTATAGTGATAATTGCACGGTTCATATCTGTTTTAGGAAGGGTAAATTCCGTAATTTTAGTTACCTTAGAATTTAATTTTTGTAAAATATTTTGGGCATTATTCAATTCTTCTTGATAATTTGCTTTCATGGCAATAAAATTACCACCAACCTTAAGATAAGGAATGGCAAGTTCACTTAAAATACCAAGATCAGCAACAGCGCGGGAAGTTACAATATCATAATATTCTCGACGATTTTGAACAAAAACTTCCGCTCTATCATAAATAATTTCCACATCTATACTTAATTTTTCAGATAATTCTTTTAGAAAAGCAATTTTTTTATTATTAGAATCTAGAAGCGTTATTTTTAAATTAGGATAGCAAATTTTTAAAACCATTCCGGGAAAGCCAGCCCCCGTACCAATATCTAATAAAGTTGTAACTTTGTTTAAGTCAACATTTTTTACAATAGTTAGGGAATCATAAAAGTGTTTTAAGTAGACATCAGTTATCGTTTTAATAGCGGTAAGATTGGTATGTTCATTATATTCTAATAAAAATTTAGCATAATTATCTAAATCGGCAAGTTGGTTATCGTTTAAACTAATTCCTAGTTTATTTACTTCTAATAAGAAGTCATTTTTAGTCATGGCGATTATATTCCTTTCGTAAATAAATAGATAAAATCGAAATATCAGCAGGGTTAACGCCACTAATT
>CAKORQ010000009.1 GCA_934101445.1 uncultured Bacilli bacterium
TATCAAGACTTAAGTACTCAGATGACAGAAATTAGTTTGGCCAATCCTGCTTTTGCGGCGGCCGCACCCCAATTTGGCATAAATAAAAGATTTATTTTAATATTAAATTCATCAGAAAATACATCAGCAAACAATAGCACTGATACTCAAAAAAGCAAAGAAATATGCAAAGATTATGAGATTATACCCTATTTTAATCCTAAAATTACTGCTATGAAAGGGTTGCAATATTATTATGAAGGCTGCATGAGTATTAAAGGCGTGCTTGGTAAAGTGGCAAGACCTTATTATATTGAGTTTGATTATCAAGATATAAATGGCAATCGCCATCATAAGATATCAAAAGATTTTGAAGCCATTGTCATTTGTCATGAGATAGACCATTTAGATGGCATTTTATTTACTGATAAAGCCGAAGATTTGATATATAATGTAGATTCTGAGCTAAAACTTACTATTAGAAATAAACATCCTAAAGTGATAATATCAAAAGATATACAATTTAATCAAAAGAATATGTAATTTAAAGTAATGTTAAATCCAAAATATAACTATAAAAATAGAACGATTATCTAAGTAGATTATAATTAGTCTTATCAAGAATTAAAATAATTAGATATAAAAGAAGCAATAAAGTGAATAACGAAGTTAAAAAATACTGTTTTCTAAACCAGAAAATTATGTTATACTTTCTAATATAGAAAGTAGTTGATTATTATGGCTAAAAAGAATTTGCCTAGTACTTATCAAAAATATACAATTTTAATTGTTGGTATCTTAGGACTATTTATTATTTCTTTCTTAATTTATACTTTTGTTAAAGATATTAATAATAATAAGGCTAATTATTCTTATTTAGTAAAACATAAATTAGTTACAAAATCATACAATATTACGGAAGATTTAAGTGAGTTAAAAAATAATAAAGGTACTTATTTTATTTATTTATCTTATACTGGGAGTAAAGAGATATATTCTTTAGAAAAAGATTTAAAGAGTTTAATTAAACAGTACAAGCTAAAGGATAAGTTTTACTATGTTAATTTAGATAGTTTAAAGGCTGATGCTAATAAAATAGCTGCGGTAAATGAATTATTAGGGTTAACAGATGTTCAAGTAACTAAAGTACCTACTATTATTTATGTAACAAATGGTGAGATTAAAAAAGGAAATATTATTACGAGATTAGATGATAATTTGTTTGAAAAAGGAGATTTTCAACAGTTATTAGATATTAATGACCTATAAGAGGTCTTTTTTTTAACAAAAAATGTAAGTTTTGTTTGACTTTAAGAGGGACTTACTATATACTTTTAAATGGTACATTTTATTTATACAAAAATTATTAGATGTGGGAAGTCGAAATAACCAGTAGTATAATTGAAAGGGAAAAAATTATGAATACATTCATGCAAAAAAAAGAAACTGTAGACCGTAAATGGTATGTTATCGATGCAGAAGGACAAACATTAGGACGTCTTGCAACTAAGGTTGCTACTGTACTTAAGGGTAAACATAAACCAACATACACACCTCATGTTGATTGTGGTGATTATGTTATCGTTATTAATGCTAGTAAAGTTGTTTTAACTGGTAATAAATTAAACGATAAGATGTATTACAATCATAGTAGATATGCTGGTGGTTTAAGAGAAAGAAATGCCCAAGAAATGATTACTAAATATCCAGAAGAAATGGTTGAAAGAGCCGTTAAAGGTATGTTACCAAAAGGACCTTTAGGAAGACAAATGTATAGAAAATTATTTGTTTATGCTGGTTCTGAATATGAACAAGTTGCTCAAAAACCAGAAGTGTTAGAAGTTAAGTAGGAGGTAATATAGAATGACAGATAAAAAAGTATGGACTGGTACTGGTCGTAGAAAAAGATCTAGTGCTCAAGCAAGATTAACATTAGGTAAAGGTAAAATCGTTGTTAATGGTGTACCTGTTGATGAATATATGCCTTATGCAACTCTAGTTATGGATATTAAACAACCACTTGTTGCTACTGATAATGAAGAAAAATTCGATATCGAAGTAACAGTTAAAGGTGGTGGCTTCTCAGGACAAGCTGGCGCTATTCGCCATGCTATTACAAGAGCCTTAATTGAATTTGATGCTAATGCTGATCAAACAAGAGAAGACTCATATCGTAAAGTTCTTAAAAAAGCTGGTTTCGTTACAAGAGATCCAAGAGTTAAAGAACGTAAGAAATACGGACTTAAAAAAGCACGTCGTGCTCCACAATTCTCTAAGAGATAATATATTAATAGTTTCATTCCTCATAGACTTAAGCGTTTATGAGGTTTTTTGCTATTTTGGCTAATAAAATTATAATTTGAAATTAAGAGTAAATCTTATTTCTAATACTCACTTTGCTAATTTTGAGTTTTAAATGGTATTAATTTATCAAAGCTTATTGAAATCAAAATGTTTATAATATATTATAAAAATATGTTTTTAAGTGCTAAGCACATTTTGGTATATATTACATATTTTAGAGTTTATAGAATTACACAAAAGAAAGAAGGAAAAATAGATATGTCTAATAAATATTATAAAATAAGAGTAGATGATTTATTCAATATAAATTATTATGGGATTAAGGCAGATAATAACACTCCAGCACACCCCCAAAACTTTAAAAGTTTAGAATATTTATATAAAATCAGATATCCAAAACTTATGGAAAAAGCAGACAATTTAGCATATATGAATTACGCCGTCAAAGAACAAAATGAAATATCAAAAGGTGAAATGGACAAGTATAATGTTCCCTATTATCTTTTAGTTACAGACACATGGTCAAATGGTTTCTTTGAGTATAAAGAACTATTAACTGGTTTACCAATTTTAATTCCATCAGAAATTTATGCTAAATCATCTGGATACCCTTTAAAATTAAGAGAAGAAATAACGCCAGAAGAATTAGATGATTTATTCAATGATGATTATATAAGAAGAATAAGTAATTTGTTTGGAATTTTATTAAAAGATGAAGAAAAAAATAATATAAGATGTCAAATACTAAAAAAATAAAGTGTATTTATAGATGAATTTAAATCTGTTATATTAAATAAAATATCTTCTAAGTAAAATAAATTAAACATAAATTTTAATATGAAAAAGTTTTTAATATTAAGTTTATGTTTTTTATTATCGTTAACTTGCGTTAGAGCATCCCTACCTTTAACCGGAAAAAATATAGTTTTGGATATCGGTCATGGTGGTGATGACCCCGGAACTAGTTATCAAAATATTTTAGAAAAAGACATCAATCTGGCTATAGGTTTAGAATTAGAAAAAGAATTATCTAAAAATGGCGCTAGTGTCATTTTAACTAGGGAAGGTGATTATGATTTAGCCAGTCCCAATGCTAGAAGGAGGAAGAAAAGTGATTTTGATAACCGAATTGATCTAATTAATAATTCTAATGCCAATATTTATTTATCAATTCATATTAATTACTTAGAAAGTTCTTCTTATTATGGCGGTCAAATATTCTACTATGGCGAAGAAAATAAAAAATTAGCCGAAGACCTCCAAGCTCAATTTAATAAAATAAGTTATCCTCGAAGTATTAAACCAATGCCTAATATTTATATGTATAAACATCTAAAAATACCCGGAGTTCTTGTTGAATGTGGCTTTATTTCCAATAAAAAAGAAAGAGAAAAATTAATTACACCATCTTATCAAAAAGAAATAGCAAAAAGTCTAACCAAAGGCTTAATTCTTTATTTCACTTAAACTTCACAAATTAATTACAAAAATACCACTTAATTTAGATATCATTTGACTGTCAGGTGTGATATAATTTAATAATAGGTGAATTGTATGGCGTCCAGACAAAAGACATTTAAAACTATAGATGAACAAATCGATATTCTAAAGGAAAAAGGTCTAGTAATAGACGATATAGATTATGCAAAAGACATCCTCCTCCGTGAAAATTATTTCTTTCTTATGGGATATCGTCATCTGTTCATAAAAAGTGAAAGAGACCGAACATTTATTAACGGTACAAATTTTCGCGAACTTTATGCGATGTTTAATTTTGACAGACAAGTTCGCAATATTATTTTTAAAAATATCTTAATAGTCGAAAATAATGCTAAAAGTATTATATCTTACCAGTTATCTAGAAAATATGGTATCAAAGAAAAACACTATTTAAATCCCAAAAACTTTAATACCGATGCTTCCAAAAGAAAACAGGTTAATGACTTATTAAAGAAAATGCAACGTCAAATAAGAGTAAATGGTGGTCAACACGCTGCCACCCAGCACTACATGACTAACTATGGTTATGTCCCTTTGTGGATTGTTGTTAAAGTTTTATCTTTTGGTATTATTTCCGAATTATTTAGTATCTTAAAACCGGAAGATCAAAGGGCTATCGCCGATATTTATGATTTGTCACCAGAATGTTTATGTCAATATTTTCCTATCATGTCTAATTATCGTAATTTATGCGCCCACGAAGATATTTTATTTGACCATCGTTCCCAAAGAGTGATAGAAGATAACAAATATCATTATTATTTAGGTATTCCTAAAATGAACGGGGAATATATTTATGGAAAAGATGATTTATTTGCATTAATTATTATTTTAAGACAAATACTAAGAAATGAAGATTTTAGAATGTTAGTAAATGAAATATCTTACGAATTAGATATTTTAGAAGGAAAATTACAGCATATAACAATTGATAAAGTAATGGATGCTATCGGTTTTCCCAAAAATTATAAAGAAATAGTAAGGATGGATATATAATGAATGAACAAAGAGTTGTTAATGCCAAGGTCGTAGGTAATAAGGGAAATATCTGGAACAAAATATTACTGGCCATCGTTTTAGTATGTGTTGGTGCTGCTGGAATGTATGCCGTTATAAAACTAAATCCCGGTACTACTATTGTCAATAAGTTAGAAAAAGAAGTAACGGTTAATGAAAATGGGATTGCCGATGCGGTTGAAAAAGTTTATAACTCAGTAGTTGTTGTAGAAAACTATCGAAGCAATAAACTTCAAGCCACCGGTACTGGTTTTATCTTTAAAAAAGATGGTAATAAGTATTATGTTATGACCAATTATCATGTTATTGAAAGTTCATCAAAGGTAAAAATTGTTTTAACAGACAACACTAATACTGAAGTTGAAGTCGTTGGTGGAGATAAGTATGCGGATATCGCTGTTTTATCATTTACTTCTTCAAGTGATTTAACAGTTGCTGAAATTGGCTCAAGTACTGACGGTCGGGTTGGTGATACTACATTTGCAGTAGGTGCTCCTTTAGACAGTTCTACTTATTCTTGGACAGTAACAAGAGGTATTCTTTCTGGTAAAGACAGAATGGTTGCTGTATCTACTACTAATAGTACTTCAAGTGATTATATCATGCGAGTTTTACAAACGGATGCTGCTATTAACAGCGGTAACTCTGGTGGACCTTTATGTAATAGTAATGGTCAAGTTATTGGTGTAACTAACATGAAATTAGTATCAAGTGGCGTTGAAGGAATGGGCTTTGCTATTCCTATTGAAGATGCTATGGACTTTGCTAATAAGATTATTAATGGTGATGATATTACTCGTCCAAGACTTGGAATTAGTATGATTGAATTATCTGTAGCGGCTAACTACTATCGTATGGATATTCCTGATAACGTAACAAATGGCGTAGTTGTCTATGAAGTAGAAAGTGGTTCTTCTGCTGATGCTGCTGGCTTAAAATCTCAAGATATTATTTTAGAATTTGATAACGTTAAAGTAACAAGTTCGGCAGAATTAAAATATGAATTATATCGTCATAATGTTGGTGATACTGTAACAATTAAAGTAAACCGTAATGGCTTTGAAAAAGATTTAAAAATAACTCTAAAAAAATAATTAATTAATAAAGAACTCTAAAAGGTGTTTATAAAAATATCCTACACCCAAGAGTTCTTTTTTAGATTTACAAAATACTGTCAAATTTTAGAAAATCAATTAGAATTAATAAAGAAATAATTAATTAATGTTATAATCAAACTAGGTGATAAAATGAATATTGATTTTATAAAAGATAATTATCGCTTTAATGCTCGAAGTAGCGCTGTTATTTATAATAAGGATAAAACTAAGGTTTTACTATTTAAAGTCGGTGATGATAGAGATTTTTATATGTTACCAGGGGGCAGAATAGAGCACTTTGAATCTAGTAAAGACGCTATTATAAGAGAAATAAAGGAAGAGCTAGGTTGGCTACTAGAGTATAATTTTTGCTGTATTCAAGAAAACTTTTTAGAAGCTAAAGGTAAAAAGATAACTCAATATAATTTTTGCTATAAGGCTATATATGATGGCAAGATATCAAATGAACCAATAAAATGTCATGATAATGAATATCAATCATTTAAATGGGTATCTTTAAAAGAACTAGATAATTATAAAATATTACCAAAATCTAATAAAGATTTAATTTTAGAAAGCAATAATTCATTTCATATAATTGAGAGGACTTAAAATGGAAAAATATGTAAAAGTAATGTTTGGCAATAAAGGTGCTAACTATGAATATAAAGTAGGTGAGATAAATATTGCTAATAACTGGAATCCCAAGGCGACTAGTGGTCGAAAATTTGGGGGCTTTAATTATACAACTGAAACTTGTATATTAAGATGGCTTCATAGAGGCGATACCATTTATGATGTTGAAGTACCCAAAGATGCCGAAAATATCAAAATAGATGGTGCTACAACAATTTATCGAACTAATAAAATTATCGTAAAAAATCCTCGCAAAGTAACTGATGATATGGCTTATGAATTTTATAAAAAAGCCAATATTCCCGATGAATCTTATGCAAAAGCATTATGTGCTGTAGTACTTATGGGATATGAAAAAACCGCTAATGCTATCTTAAAAGATAAAGTAAATACTAAAAATGTCGAATACTACTTAAAAGAATGGAATGATTTCTTTAATTTTGGTGGCGATGGTAAAAGAGATACTGCTGCGCCACTGGTTATTGATATTCATAATAAGTTAGGGGCCATAAAAAATGTATAATATAGATGAGTATATTACTAAATTAAATTTTTATAATTTTTCTGAAAGTACCAAAAAAATATTTGAGAAACAAATAATATTATTTTATAATCATAAAACATCTCCCAAATTAACAAAGTATAATGTTGGCGATGAAGTAATGTTAACTAATTTAAATCTAATTCACGGATCAAGAGCCGACTTAAAAGAGTTAACAAAAATTTCCAAATCAGGCTTAATAGCCAGTGAATTTTATAGTGCCAACAAGATAATTAAAAAGAAACCATTTGTTATAGAACTATGGCAAGTTAACGAAAATACTAACCTAAAAGAATGGCTGGAAAAATATACCGGTTTGACAGTAGAGTTTTATGATAAATCCGGCTTAATCTATAAAAAAGTAATAACCTCTATAGATAATCTAAAAAATATAATAAAAAGAGAACGAGATTATAGAAACTATATAATATATCAAAATCAAGAACAAAGGTTTTTACCAAATGAACTTAACAATAATGAATGCTCTGTTGCATTTATAGTAAGGTATTCTGATGATGATCTGCTAATAAAAAATGATATTTTTAATATTAACTTCTCTAAGAAAATTAATAAAGAAATATTACCTGATTGGTATTTTGAAAAGTATATTGTTAATAGAGAATTTGATAATAATGAAACAGGACGTGAAAAGGCAATACTTTTTGGTATTCCTGTATCGATGGTTGAAGGAATTGTTGTATCAGATAAATTAAAAGACAATAAGGACTATTTAAAAATTTCTAAATTATTTCCACATTGTTATATTTGTGACCGTAAAGGTAAGGTTTTAATATCGTAATTACAAATAAGAAAGGTATCGTATGAAAAAAGAAGATTTTATTGAAAAAACCAAGGAAATGTTGTCTGAAGATTCTAAAAAAATTGTTTTAGAACAAATTAATCGTTTTTACAATGCCAGCAATATTAAATGTCCGCAACATACGCATAAAATTGGCGAAGAAGTGTTTTTAAAAAAAGGAACACTTTTACATGGAACATATAAAAACTTAGAAGGACTTAAAGAAATTGTTAAAAACGGGTTAATATCTAGTTGGTTTATCGATGGGAGATTATCAAAATATCCTAGTTCGGTTGGCGTATGGAACTTACAAAAAGATTATTATTTAAAAGACTATATTAATTTCTATTCTGGTGGAACAATTATGTATTGTGGGGTATTTGATGAATTTACTAATAAAGAAGTTAGTAAAACTGCTGTAATTCCTTATGATAAGATGTCTAATATTAATGAAATATCCCAAAAATATGATTGTCATATGTGGTTAATGGAACAAACTAAGGAGGCCAGATTTATGCCCAGTCTTAACCAAGACAATGTCCAAATTGGTCTTATATTTAATGCTGATTTGATTAAGAAAAGTAACCTCTTAATAGGCGATATTTTAGATAAAGATACTTTTAACGATGATATAGTTAAAGATTTTGTTAATCTAAATTATTATGAAAAATTTATTAAGGATAGAGCTAAAAAAGATGATTTCTTTACTAATAGAGAAAGTGCAGTCCTTTTTGGTATACCTAGTAACTTAATTGAAGGTATTTTAGTTGGTAAAACTTATGAAAAAAATCAAAATGTTTTAAAGGAGATAAAAGAAATACTACCGGACTGTTATATTTGTAATCTCGAAGGTATGGTAATATTTTAATAGTTAGAATATGGAAATACTAGATTTATATGACAATAATTTTAAGAAATTAAATAAAACAATTATTAGAAGAGTAGATGAAATTCCTGAAAATACTAATATTATGCTTTCATATGCCATTATTAAAAATGATGATAAATATTTACTCGAACAAACAACAAGTAGAAATGATTACAAATGGTGCCTTGCTGGTGGCCACTTACAGCATAATGAAACGGCTTTATATGCCTTAAAAAGAGAACTAAAAGAAGAATTAAATTTAACTAATATAAATCCTATTAAATTAGCAATGATTAAATACCCTCAGAAGAATTTTATCTTTAATATTTATGTTATTACCGATAAAATAGATACAGATAAATTGAAATATCAGCCAGATGAAGTAAATCAGATTAATTGGTTTAAAAAAGAAGAACTAATTAGATTAATCACTGAAGACAAAGTCTTAGAACCCCATAAGTTTATTTTGACTGAGTATGTCCTAAATTCATAGATGCTTGACATTAAGTAAACAGTATGTTAGTATATCCGCCAAGAAACACAAATCGTGTTTAGGGGGATTTTATGAATAAAAATTATGATGAAGAAAAGAAGTTTAAAATTGCAAGCGTGCTTTCTACTGCTTTATTGGTAAGTGATGCAGCCTTGGCTTTAGTGGCTTCTAACAGTTTTGAAAATTTTAAAACAGGCCTTGTCCATAGCAATGAACCAGAAAATACTTATGGTTATGATGATTATAGTAGTTTGAAAGTTAAACAAAACAATTTTATGGTCTTAAATATTGGTACTGACTATGATCTTATTAAGATGGGTAATATTGCCAAAAAGTGTAATGAAAATGATATATCTTGCGCAGTTGTCTTACATTCTAAAGCCAATAACTTAGGGGAAATGTATGATGAAATTGATATGTTACAAGCCTTCTGTCAAAAATATACTATTGATTTACCTATTTATTTATCAATTGATGAAATAATGAATAACTATAATCTAGATAATAATCAAAAAGCCACTTTAATTAATGCTTTTATTACTAAATGTAGTAACTCTAATATGTATATTGGTTTGGCAGGATATGATTCTAATCTTTATAACTGTAATACTTTTATCACACCTATTACGGACTATGATACCTTTCTAAAAATGGATCATGATTTTGATAAAGAAGAATATAACTATTGGTATACCGGTCCTGCAACCTTAAAACAAGATCGTGGTGGTAATATCAGGGCTAGTTATAATTTAGCCGATATTATTAATAGTAAAGGTCTTAACAAAGAAGAAAATCAGGTTTTATCTGCCTACTATACTTTACAACCAGGAGAAACTATTCCTCAAATAGCCTTAAAATACGGACTAAGTGTTAATGATATTTTGAATTATAATGATATTAAAGCTGCCAAAATGTCTGAGGTCCAAGTAATCAAAATACCTAATATGTATGCTACTGTAAATAAAGATACTAATACCAGAAATTATAGTTATGCTGCTGCCAGAGGAATCGATGTATCGGTTAATCAGGGAACCATGGATTGGGCCCGTATAAAAGAAACTTCTGACTTTATAATCATCCGAGCAACTTCGGCTCGTAATAGTAATGGCAATGTCGAAGGTTCAATGGTTTCAGCTGATAATAAATTAACCGAAAATATCATTGGCGCTTACCAAAGTCAAATTCCTTTCGGCCTATATTTTACGGTTGATAAAAAAATATCAGTTGAGGATTTTAGAGCTCGTTTTGAAAATCATCTTCAAAATTGCAATGCTATATACGAACAAAATGGCTTGAGCGTTAACAAGACGCAAATTCCTTTGTTTATTGATTTTGAAATTTATTCTGATGAAAATGATTATTATCAATTAATGACTGATGCCAAAAATATTGCCAGTAATTATGGTTATAGTACTGTAGGTATCTATGCTAATAAAAGTACTATTAAAGCAATTAATAATAATGTTAAACGCCTATATAATCAAGAACTAAGTAACTTAGAAACTCCTTTATGGTTAGCCGGTGGACCTCAATATTCAACGGCTGAACATAATAGTGATGGTTATAGCATAGAACAACTAGAAGAATTAAATAATGATACTTTTCTAGGAGTAAGTCCGGCTCTTCGTCAAGTTACCAATGTTTGTAAAGATACTGGAGCATCTGATAGCCGCGGTAATTGTGATGTTAGTTACTTGTATACCGATGAATTATTTCCCGTTCAAGAAAGCGAAAATCCAACTTTAGATTCTGTCTGCCTTCAACTTGAAAAATATGAAAATTGCTTAAAACATATTGGAAATCAAATTTGTTCGCCAATGACTGCTGTTATGGCCTTAGGAGTTATTGGGGCTTACCTAAAAATTCAAATAGAAGTTCTTCGCTATAAAAAGGGTTATCTTAAATTGCCAGGAGCAGCCCGAAAAAGAACGCCATATCAACATCAAAATTAAATATAAAAATTAGAAACAATATGAAAAGAACTCAGGGGAAAGGGTTCTTTTTCTAAAATAATCTATTTATACAAAACATCTAAATCAACAAAACCATTAATACCATCAACTATTCCCTTATCACTAAATTGCCATATTTTATAGTCTTTGTCGTAATTAGTCATATTAGTATAGTGAGCCAGCCACACACTTTTATTTTTTGTATTCCACACATTATTAAGATAGAATTTACTTCCATACAACATCGTCTCATAACCACTTTTCTTTAGGAAATTACTAAAATTATTATACATATTATCTAAGTCATAAAAACTAACCTGATAATCTTGAAAATTATTCCAATTTTCCCAGTCAAAGGTAACTCCTAAGTCTAACGTTTCGCCATTTAAATTATCACTTATAAACTTAGCCTGTTGTTCTATTTCTTCTATCGTATTAGCGTACGTATAGAAATATACTCCTACTTTTAAACCTTGGCTTTTGGCCTTTTCTAAATTTTCTTTAAAGTACTTATCTAAAACCAATTCCATATTAACCGTATATCCAAAACCTAATCTAATAATTGCAAATTCGACGCCGGCATTTTTAACTTTTTCCCAGTCAACTTCACCTTGAAAACTAGAAACATCAATTCCTAACATCGTATTATCATTTTTATATTTATCTTTAGCCTCGCTAAAATTTAGACCTACGGGGGTACTATTTTCATTAGAACTATTGGCAAATTCTTTAATAATATGTAAAGTAAAATCTTTATTAGTCTCATTACCACTTTCATCT
Organism: uncultured Bacilli bacterium; assembly: GCA_934101445.1. GTDB lineage: Bacteria > Bacillota_I > Bacilli_A > RF39 > UBA660 > CAG-605. The sequence continues at coordinate 11,967 of CAKORQ010000009.1, forward strand.
CTAACTAGGAGATTAAGCTTATAAGCCCCAACTGTATCTTTATCATAATTCCCATTTACCACACAGGCTGCCCTTCTATCGTAATTATCTCCATAAAAAGCATTATTACATAAATCAAAATCTGTATTAACAAGTTTGTAAATATTATTGCTCATGCTAAGAAACGGTGGCGTATCATCATATACATTGATATTAACATTTATCTTTCCTTTATGCTTTTTATAGTCTTGATAATCTATTTCAATCTTATTATCACCAATTTTATTTAGAAATATCTCTTTATCTGCACTAATAAAACCATCATCTATATCTACTAAATCACTTAATTTAACACTAGAATAAACTTTAAAATTTAAATTATCTTTAACAGATACTGTTGCTTGCATTTTCCCACAACCACAAAATAAAAATATTATTAAAAAGTTAATTAGTCCTAACTGTATTACTTTTTTCATTATAACCTCGTAATTCTTACTTTATTTATATCACATTCCTAACTAAATACAAAGAATAATTTTAATAAATCTTAAAAACTCCTAAGTTTCTTTTCTAAGGATACTATTTAATATAATAAATTATCATCTAAAAAGCCTAAAAATTATAAATTATCAAAATATTTTGCATTAGGAAAACTCTTGTGTTATGATATAGGTATAAGAATATAAAGAGGTTATATATGCAAAGTACTAATAATCCTTATAATAAGTCAATGTTAATAGCAGGAATCTTAACTATTATCCTAGGAATTATTCTAGGCGTAATAACAATCATGATTAATTTAAGTAAATATATTAATAATATTAATCAGTATACTATAGAAAATAAATATACTATTGAGTCACAAATGCTAGAAAATGATAATAATTATAATGCGTATGTAAGTGAGACAAAAAGTTTAAATGAAGATAAACAATTATATCAAAAAGAATTAGCAAGTCTTAAAAATAATTTTGATTCTAAGGAATATAAAGAATTAGAACAAAAAATAAAAAGTATAAATACCAGATTAGAAGAATTAGAACAATTAAAATATTCTTCTCTGACTGAAAAAAATAAACTTCGTAAAGAATATACTATGGTTTTAAAAGTTCTAGATGAAAAAGAAAGTGCTAAATCCTTAGTCAAATGTTATTTAGTTGGTTTTGCTATTATTATTGTTACCATTAATGTGGGAGCCTACTTTATTCATTTAGCCTATAAACCTGATGCTGATGACGTTATTTTGAAAAATCAAATTAAAATAAATAAAGAATATGAGGAAAAACTGTTACAACTTCAGAAACACACGATTGATATGACTAACGAAAATAAAGAGTCTTTAAAACAACTAGAGGTAATATCTAAGACCAAAAATAAACCTAAGAACAATAATAACCAGTCTTCTAAAAAGAAAACGTCTAATAATTTTAACCGAACTTATAATCGTAATAGTTCTTCTAGAACTAATACTTCCAATAAAAAGAATACTACTAAGTAAAAACCTAGTAGTATTTTTAAGTATCTAATTAAATATTATAACTAACTTTCTCACTAGTTAAAAGTTCTTTAACCATACCTTTTATAAATTTCCCTATATCATCTAGCGAACATTTTAGATCTCCCATGAAATAGCGGACAAATAAATTAACACAGCCATAAGTAAAGAAAGTAACTATTAAATCACTATAATTAGTCTCTGCAAACATATTAAAATCCATTAGTCTTTTATTAATCATATTACTTAGTTTTTCAATAAATAATAAAGGTTCTCTACTTCTAAGAAGAGTTCTATACATCTCTTCATTATCTTTTAAATTCTTAATAACTCTATCAATATACTTATCCAAATCATTTATACTTCTAATATCTTTATCATAAATTGAGATAAGTTCTAAAGTTTCATCTTGTAAATCTTTAGCCACATCATAGATAGAATCATAATGGGTATAAAAAGTTGAACGGGTAATATCGGCTAGTTTGACTAACTCCGTAACGGTCATATTAGATAACTCATTTTTTTCTTTTAATAACTCGGCAAACGCTTCTCTTATTTTTTGTCTTGTTTTTAGCGAAGACCTATTTTTATTCTTGACTTTCATTTAAACCACCTTTAAACTAGATAAATTATATCAAAAAGGAAAACAAATTGCAAACACATGTCAAAATTTAGACACTATCCATAAATGTGTACTTTATAAATTACAATAGTTTGCATATAATTTGTTGTGCGTCCCAGAAAAATGGGGTTTAAAGGGAGGAAAAATTATGCGAAAAGTTACTGATTTCATTATTGAAAAAAGAAATTATGTATTAACTATTTTTATAATTCTATCAGTAGTTTCTTTATATCTTTCAACTAAAGTGCATATTAACTATGATTTAACGGAGTATCTACCAAGTACATCGGAAACGAGAATTGGTATGGATATTATGAACGAGGAATTTCCCGAATTAGATACTAGTGCGTTAAATGTCATGTTTAAAGACTTAAATGGGGAAGATAAAGATAAAATTAAAGAGGAATTAGAAAAATTAGAGGGTGTATCTTCGGTTTCTTATGATGATTCTGATAAATATAATAAGGACGAATATACCCTTTATGAAATTACAGTCGATGGTGCGGACGACTCCAAAAACGCCGCCAATGTTTATAATAGTGTAAAAAACAATTACAAAGATTATGAAGTTTATACCTCAGGAGCGGTTGCTACTCGTAATGCGCCGGTTCTTAATATTGCGGTAATTGCGCTTGCTATTTTCTGCGCTATGGTTATCTTAATTATTATGTGTGATAGTTACGTTGAACCATTCTTATTTCTATTTGTTATTGGCCTTGCTGTCTTCTTAAACAAGGGTACTAATATCATTTTTAGTAGTGTATCTAATATTACTACTTCTATTTGTGCAATCTTACAGATGGCTTTATCCATGGATTATTCTATTATGTTAATGAATAGATATACCCAAGAAAAAGAACATACTAAAAATAAAGAAGAGGCTATGAAAAATGCTTTATACCATTCTTTCGGTTCTATTTCTAGTAGTTCAATTACTACTATTGTTGGGTTACTTGCTTTAGTATTTATGAGTTTTACTATCGGTCGTGATTTAGGTATTGTTCTTGCTAAGGGTGTAATCTTCAGTTTAGTAAGTATTTTCTTAGCCCTACCAGCTTTGATTTTAATGTTTGATGATTTAATCCAAAAAACACAAAAGAAACATTTCACTATGAAGTTAGACTGGTTAGGAAACTTTAGTTTTGGCATTCGTCATATTGCTATTTTCTTATTCATTGCCATCTTTGCCTTAAGTTATTTCTTAAAAGGCAATTTACAATACGAATTTACTTCTAAAGAACAAGATGATATCGCTAAAGTTTTCAAAGAAAATAACCAAATTGCTCTTATTTATCCAAGTAGTCAAGAAGACTTTGTCGGTGCTTACTGCCGTTCTTTAGAAGGAACTGAAAAAATCGACCAAATCTTATGTTATGGTAATACTATCAATGAACCATTAAAATATGATGAATTAAAAGATAAATTTAGTGATTTAGGTCAAGATGTTGATATTGATGATTATGTTCTTAAATTAATTTATTTTAATTATTACAACAAACAAGAAACTACGATGACTTTTAATGACTTAGTTACTTTTATTGAAGATAAAGTATATCCAAATGACCAACTTTCTAAGGAAATAACTCCGGAAATAAGAGAAAATATTAATAAACTAAAAAACTTTACTAGTATAAGTGCTCTAAATAAAAAGAGAACTGCTAGTGAAATTGCAAGTATCTTAGGAGTATCAAAAGACCAAGTAGACCAATTATTTATTCTTTATAATGCAACTAATCCCAGTACAAAAATTACTTTGCCGGACCTTGCTAATTTTATAAATAATTATGTCTTAAAAAATGATACTTATAAATCTTATATTTCAAATGACCAAAAAACATTATTAAATCAAGCTAAACCATTCTTAAGTAAAAATAATATTATTGCAAA
>CAKORQ010000010.1 GCA_934101445.1 uncultured Bacilli bacterium
TTGATAAATTTAGATATGACTTAGCAAAAGTTGGCCGTTATAAATTAAATCGTAAATTAAATGTTTTAGATCGTTTAATCGGTTGTACATTAGCCGAAGATATTAAAGATGAAAATGGTAATGTAGTTGCTAGTGCTGGCACTTTAGTAACTAAAGAAGTGCTTGAAAGTGTTCGTCCAATATTTAATAATGGTTACAATATTAAAGAAGTAATGATTAATGAAGAATTAGATGAATATAATAAGGTTCAAACTGTTAAAGTTTATAATAAGAAAGATGAAACTAAAGTTATTGAAATTATTGGTAATGATCCAACTATTGACAGCCGTCGTTTAACTATTTCAGATGTTTATGCATCAGTATCTTATTACTTAGACTTACAAGAAGGCATTGGTCGTGATGATGAAATTGATAACTTATCAAATCGTCGTGTAAGACAAGTAGGGGAGTTAGTCCAAAAACAATTTAATGTTGGTATGGCTCGTATGGAACGTGTTATTCGTGAACGTATGACTACCCAAGAAATTGAATCAATTACGCCAAAAACATTAATTAATATTAGACCGGTTACCGCAGCCTTAAAAGAATTCTTTGGTTCTTCTCAGTTGTCAAAATTCATGGAACAAATTAACCCAATTGCCGAACTTACCGATAAGAGACGTTTGTCTTCCTTAGGACCAGGTGGTCTTGCTAGAGATCGTGCTGGAATGGATGTTCGTGATGTTAACTCAAGTCATTATGGTCGAATTTGTCCAATTGAATCACCAGAAGGTCAAAATATCGGTTTAATTACATCTTTAGCAAGTTATGCGAAGATTAATGAATATGGATTTTTAATGACTCCATATCGTAAGGTTGTTAATTGTCATGCAACTGATGAAATTGTTTATTTAACCGCCGATGAAGAGGCTGACTATAATATTGCTTCGGCTGCTATTAATATGAGTGATGACGATGAAATCTTAGATGAAAAAGTAATTGCTCGTTTAGACGGTGAGGCTGTTATGGTTAAACGTGAAGACGTTGACTTTATCGATGTTGCCCCAAGTCAAATTGTATCTATTACAACTAGTTGCATTCCATTCTTAGAACATGATGATGCCCACAGAGCCTTGATGGGTGCTAACATGCAACGTCAAGCAGTTCCTTTATTAACTTGTGAATCTCCTATCGTTGGTACTGGTGTTGAATACATTGCTGCTAGGGATTCTGGTTCTACAATTATTGCGAAGGCTGATGGTGTTGTTGATTATGCTGATGGTAAGAAGATTATCGTTAAAAACGCTAAAGGCACTGATACTTATCATTTAGCCAATTATGAAAGAAGTAACTCCGCAACAACTATTAATCATCATCCAATTGTTAAGAAGGGTGATAATGTTCATCGTGGCGAAGTTATCGCTGATGGTCCATCAACTAAAAATGGTGAGCTTGCGTTAGGTAAAAATATGTTAGTAGCCTTTATGACTTGTAATGGTTATAACTATGAAGATGCCGTTGTATTAAACGAAAGATTAGTTAAAGATGATGTTTATACATCACTTCATATTGAACACTATGATATTGAATGCCGTGATACAAAATTAGGACCAGAAGAAATAACAAGAGATATTCCAAATGTTGGTGAAGATGCTCGTAAAAACTTAGATGCTAATGGTATTGTTCGTATTGGTACCGAAGTTAAAGATGGCGATATCTTAGTAGGTAAAGTTACTCCAAAAGGTGTTCAAGAATTAACTGCTGAAGAAAAATTGTTACATGCAATTTTTGGGGAGAAAACTCGTGAAGTAAGAGATACTTCTTTAAAAGTTGAACACGGTGCTGGTGGCATTGTTCATGATATTAAGGTTTATACAAAAGAAAACTCTGATGAACTACCGGCTGGCGTTTCTAAAATAGTTCGTGTTTATATTATTCAAAAACGTAAAATTCAAGTTGGCGATAAAATGTCTGGTCGTCACGGTAATAAAGGTGTTATTTCTTTGATTTTACCAGAAGAAGATATGCCTTATATGCCAGATGGTACTCCAGTAGATATCGTTTTAAATCCACAAGGTGTTCCTTCCCGTATGAATATTGGTCAGATTTTAGAATTACACTTAGGTATGGCTGGTAAAAACTTAGGCGTTAAATATGCGACTCCAGTATTCGATGGTGCTAGTCAAGATGAAATTTATGAACAAATGGAAGAGGCTGGACTTGCTCATGATGGTAAGACTGTATTATATGATGGTCGTACCGGCGATGCCTTTGAAAATAGGGTATCTGTTGGGGTTATGTACATGGTAAAATTACATCACATGGTTGATGATAAAATTCATGCCAGAAGTACCGGACCTTACTCAATGGTTACTCAACAACCATTAGGTGGTAAAGCACAATTCGGTGGTCAAAGATTCGGAGAAATGGAAGTTTGGGCTCTATATGCTTATGGTGCTGCTAATGTCCTACAAGAAATGATGACTATTAAAGCCGATGATGTTATGGGTCGTGTTAAAGTTTATGAATCATTAGTTAAAGGAAAACCTATTGATGAGGCTGGTATTCCGGAATCATTTAGAGTATTAATTAAAGAATTCCAAGCCCTAGGTTTAGATGTAGAAATTTTAGATCAAAATGAAAAATTAGTTGATTTAAAAGAAATGGAATCTGATGATGAACAAGTTGATGCTTTAAAAATTAAAGAATTAACCAACGAAGTTAATGAAAACCCTAATAACGATGCTAAATCAGAAGAGACTGATGATAGTTATTTAGACGACGAAGAAGACGATGATGATTTGGATGATTTAGAATTTCCTGAAGACGGAAATATTCTAGAAGAAGAGGAGGATGAAATTATATGATGGATGTAAATAATTTTAGAGGTATTAAGGTATCTATTGCCTCCCCGGAAAAAATCCGTGAGTGGTCTTATGGTGAAGTAAAGAAACCAGAAACTATTAACTATCGTACCCAAAAACCAGAAAGAGACGGTTTATTCTGTGAAAAAATCTTTGGACCAACTAAAGATTTTGAGTGTGCTTGTGGTAAATATAAACGTCTAAGATATAAAAATGTTATATGTGATCGTTGTGGAGTAGAAGTAACTTCTAGTAAAGTACGTCGTGAACGTATGGGACATATTGAACTTGCTGCTCCTTGCTCTCACATTTGGTTCTTTAAGGGTGTTCCTTCTAAGATGGGACTTGTTCTTGATATGTCACCAAGAGACTTAGAAGAAGTATTATACTATGTTTCTTATGTTGTTTTAGATCCTGGAAATGTTCCTTTAGAGAAAAAACAAACTTTATCTGATAAAGAATATCGTGCTTATTATGAAAAATATGGTAATGCTTTTAAAGTAGGAATGGGTGCTGAGGCTATCCAAACTTTACTAAAAGAAGTAGATTTAGATAAAGAAATCGAAGATTTAAGAAATGAATTAGATGGCGCTACTGGTCAAAAGAGAATTCGTTTAGTTAAACGCCTTGACTGTTTAGTAGCCTTCAAAGATTCAGGTAATCGTCCTGAGTGGATGATTCTAACAGCTCTTCCTGTTATTCCTCCAGATTTACGTCCAATGATTCAATTAGATGGTGGTCGTTTTGCTACTAGTGATTTAAATGATTTATATCGTCGTATTATTAACCGTAATAATCGTTTAAAGAAATTACTAGAATTAGGGGCTCCAACTATCATTGTTCAAAATGAAAAACGTATGTTACAAGAGGCAGTTGACTCCTTATTTGATAACGGTCGTCATGGTAGAAGTGTAACAGCAGCAGGCAATCGTCCATTAAAATCATTATCTAGTATGTTAAAAGGTAAACAAGGTCGTTTCCGTCAAAACTTATTAGGTAAACGTGTTGATTATTCTGGTCGTTCTGTTATCGTTGTTGGTCCATCCTTAAAGATGTATCAATGTGGTCTTCCTAAGGATATGGCTTTAGAATTATTTAAACCTCATGTTATTCATGGACTAGTTGAAAGAGGACTTGCTCATAATATTAAAGGGGCTAAAAAGTTAATTGATAATAAAGATGAATGTGTATGGGATGTTGTTGAAGATGTAATTACTGAACATCCAGTAATGTTAAACCGTGCTCCAACCCTACACCGTTTAGGTATTCAAGCCTTTGAACCAGTTTTAGTTGGTGGTAAGGCGATGCGTTTGCATCCACTTGTGTGTGCAGCCTTTAATGCCGATTTCGATGGTGACCAAATGGCTGTTCATGTTCCCTTATCAGAAGAGGCTAAAGCCGAAGCAAGAATTTTAATGTTAGGTGCTAATAACATCTTAAAACCTTCTGATGGTAAACCAATCGTTACTCCTTCACAAGATATGATTTTAGGTAACTACTATCTATCTATCGAAGAATCTGGTTTAGAAAATGAAGGTAAAGCTTATAAGAACTGCAATGAAGCCTTAATGGCTTATGAAAGAAAAGATATTTCTTTACATACTAGAATTGCTATTCCAGTTGCAAGTTTTACTCATAAGTTATTTACTGATGAACAAAAAGACAAATATTTAGTTACAACTGTAGGTAAAATCAAGTTTAATGAAATATTACCTGATTCTTATCCTTATGTTAACGAACCAAGTGATGCTAATATTACTGGTATTACTCCTGATAAATATTTCTTACCAATGGGAACAGATTTAAAGACCGAAATTGCCAAGATGCCTTTGGCTGAACCATTTGTTAAGAAGACTTTAAGTAAATTAATCGCCCAAGTCTTTAAACGTTATAAAACTACAGAAACTTCCGTTATGTTAGATAAACTAAAAGATTTAGGGTTCAAATATTCTACTGTTGCAGGTATTTCTATTTCAATGCATGATATTATCGTATCTGATAATAAACAACAAATTATAGATGATACACAAAAGAAAGTTAATAAAATTAACAAAGAGTTTACTAGAGGTTTAATTACTGAGGATGAACGTTATAAAAATGTTTGTGCTTTATGGGCTAAAGCCACTAGTGATATTTCTAGTGAATTACAAACTATTGCGAAGAAAAATACAATGAATCCAATTTTCATGATGATGAATTCCGGAGCCCGTGGTTCGGCTAACCAATTCAATCAACTTGCTGGTATGCGTGGTTTAATTGCTAAGCCTACTGGTGAAACTATTGAAATTCCAATTAAGTCTAACTTAATTGAAGGTTGTAATGTAACTGAGTTCTTTATCGGTACCAGAGGCGGTCGTAAAGGTATCGTTGATACAGCCTTAAGAACTGCCGATTCTGGTTACTTAACTCGTCGTTTAGTTGATGTTGCTCAAGATATTGTTGTTAAAGAAGAAGATTGCGGCACTATTAATGGTGTTGAAGTTACCGACTTTATCGATGAAAGATCTAATACAATGATTGAACCTTTAATTGAAAGAATCATTGGTCGTTATACTGCAACTAAAGTAATTAATCCTGAAACTAAAGAAGTTATTGTTGATAAAAATCAATATATTACTGAGGCTCTTGCTAACAAGATTATCAATGCTGGTATTAAGAGTGTTAAGATTAGAAGTGTTCTAACTTGTAATACTGTTAATGGTGTATGTCAACATTGTTATGGTCGTAACCTTGCAACTGGTAATATGGTTGAAACTGGTGAGGCTGTTGGTATTATGGCTGCACAATCAATCGGTGAACCAGGTACTCAGTTAACAATGCGTACCTTCCACGAAGGTGGTGTAGCCGGTGGCGATATTACACAGGGTCTTCCAAGAGTAGAAGAACTATTTGAGGCTCGAAATCCAAAAGGTAAGGCTACTATTGCCGAAATCGGTGGTAAGATTGCTAGTATCGAAGAAAATAACTTCAAATTTAAGATTGTTATTGAAAACGATGTTGAAGCAAGAGAACATATTACAAACTACAATACTAAGTTATGTGTTGAATTAGGTCAAACTGTTAAAGCAGGAGATCCATTAACAACTGGTTCTATTGCACCAAAAGAATTACTTGCCGTAACTGATCCAATTACAGCTCAACAATATATTGTTAAGGAAGTTCAAAAAGTATATAAATCTCAAGGTGTTGATGTTTCAGATAAACATATCGAAGTTATCGTTCGTCGTATGATTTCGAAGATGAAAGTATTAGATGGTGGCGATACTAATTTAGTGGCTGGCTTGTCAGTAACACTTAATGAATTTGCTGCGGCTAATAAACCAGTATTACTAACTGGAGGAATTCCAGCAACTGGACTTCCAATTATGCTTGGTATTACTAAAGCATCATTAGAAACTGATTCCTTCTTATCCGCTGCATCTTTCCAAGAAACAACTAGAGTTCTTACTGATGCTGCGATTAGAGGTAAAGTAGATCACTTAAGAGGATTAAAAGAAAATGTTATTATTGGTAAATTAATTCCAGCAGGTACTGGTGCTAAACAATATTCTGATGTTAAATTTGAACTTGAAAAAGAATTTATTGAAGATGATGCTAGTGAAGCATTAGAAGATAAACTTATGAGTGATGATGTAACTGATGAAGTAACTACTAATAACAATAGTGATACAGCCTTAGAGGATACTGATATTTCTGCAAATGATGATATAGATTTGAATATTGCTGATGATGAAGAGACTACTGAAGAATAGTAGTTTCTTTTTTTAGGTCTAAAAATTTTTTGAAAATTAGCACTCATATATTGACAAGTGCTAACATATAATATATAATGATTTTAGCATTTGAAAAGAAAAAGTGCTAAATGCATTTGCTTATAGCAAGGCGAGGTGATTATATGAGTGAAAGAGAAAGTTTACTATTAAAAGAAATAGTCGAAAATTATATATCATACGCTAAACCTGTTGGTAGTAAATCCTTATGTAAAAAGTTTAAATGTTCATCAGCAACCATTAGAAATGAAATGGCTTATCTAGAACAATTAGGCTACATAGAGAAAAATCATATATCAAGTGGTAGAGTACCTAGTGAGGCTGGCTATAAATATTATGTTGAATATTTAATGAAACCCAAAGAACTAAGTGGCGAAGATATGTTAAAATTACAAACTATTTTTCAAAATAAAAATTTAGTCGTTTCTGATGCTGTAAATAAATGTGTTGATATAATAAGTGAGATAACCAATTATACTTCGGTAATATTAGGTAGTAGTTCTAAAGATAATGTCCTACAGCAAATTAATATTATTCCTCTTGCCGATAACAAAATAGTAGCGTTAGTATGTACTGATAAAGGAATTGTCGAAAATAAGCAATTTGCCTTATCACCAGATACCGATATTAATGAAATTGTTAAGACTGGGGAAATAATTAATAAAATGTTGGTGGGAACACCAATTGATGAAGTATCACAAAGATTAGAATTTGAAATCAAACCAATTATTGCTAAGAAGATATTGCAGTATGAACAAGTTTATAATATTTTCTATGATGCTTTTAGTGATTTTGCCAAGAATACGGCTAATATTCATTTTGGCGGAAAAGCCAATCTTTATAATCAACCTGAATATGAAGATGCTAGTAGCCTAAAGAGAATTGCTAGTAAATTAGAAGACAAAGAATTGGTAGCAAGAAATATGTATTCTGATAAATCCGGCATTAATGTATTCATTGGCGATGAAAATGATTTTGACAAAGATGTAACCATTGTTAAGGCTAAATATCATCGTAATGGCGAAGAAGGTACGATAGCAGTTTTAGGACCTAAGCGTATGGAATATGATAAAGTTGTCGGTTTGCTGCAATATATTAGTGAAAATATAAATGATAATGAGGAAAAAAATGACTGAAGAAGAAAAAAATAAAAAGGTAGAACCAGAAGTTACTAAAGAAGAAACTGAAAAAACAGTTGAAGAAACTATGGAACTACCAAAAGATAAAGAAAAAAAGAAGTCCTTCTTTACTAAAGAAAATAAAAATTCTTTAGAATTGGAGAAGTTAAAAAAAGAAGTTACGGCAAGTAACGAAAAGGTTGTTCGTTTGTCAGCAGAAATTCAAAATATGCGTAGAAGATACGAAGATGAGTTATCTAAAAAAGCCATGTATGAAGGTTCTGACCTGATTAAATCATTGTTACCAATAATTGATAACTTTGAAAGAGCAATTGCTATGGATAATAGCGAAAATGATAAGTATTTAGAAGGATATAAAATGATATATACTAATATGCTTACTGTTTTAAAAAATATCGGTGTTACCGAAATAGAATGTTTACGTAAACCTTTTGATCCTAAGTTTATGGATGCTGTTCTTACTGAAAATATCCTTGAAGAAGAACAGGGTGTGGTCTTAGATGTTTTACAAAAAGGCTATATGTATAAAGATAAATTATTAAGACCAGCGATGGTTAAAGTTAATGAATAGGAGAGATTAATTATGAGTAAAATTATAGGTATAGATTTAGGTACAACAAACTCTTGTGTTGCTGTACTAGAGGGTGGAGTTCCTCACGTTATTACTAATCCTGAAGGTAATAGAACAACTCCAAGTGTTTTCGCTATCAAAGGCGATGAAGAGTTAGTAGGTGAGACTGCAAAACGTCAAGCCGTTACTAATGTTAAAAATACTGTTTCAAGTATCAAGAGAAAAATGGGTACTGATGAAAAAGTTGAAATTAATGGTCGTAAGTATTCACCAGAAGAAATTTCTGCTAAAATCTTAATGAAACTTAAGAGCGATGCTGAATCTTACTTAGGTGAAAAAGTTACAAAAGCTGTTATTACAGTTCCTGCCTACTTTAATGATGCTCAAAGACAAGCTACTAAGAATGCCGGTAAGATTGCTGGTTTAGATGTTGAAAGAATTATTAATGAACCAACTGCAGCTGCTCTTGCTTATGGTATTGATAAACAAGAAAAGACTCATACCGTTCTTGTATACGACTTAGGTGGTGGTACATTCGATGTATCAATTCTAGATTTAGGTGATGGTGTTTTCGAGGTTAAATCAACTGCTGGTAATAACCATTTAGGTGGCGATGATTTCGACCAAAGAATTATGGATTACTTAGTATCTGAATTTAAAAAAGAAAATGGTATTGACTTATCTAAAGATAAAATGGCTATGCAACGTATTAAAGATGCTGCTGAAAAAGCTAAAAAAGATTTGTCAGGTATGATGAGTGCGGAGATTTCTATTCCATTTATTGCTCAAAGTGATGAAGGTCCATTACATTTAAATGTAACATTAAATCGTGCTAAATTTGAAGATTTAAATAAAGATTTATTTGATTCCACATTAGATGCTGTTAGAAAAGCTCTTAAAGATGCTAAACTTACTGCTAATGACATTGATAAAGTATTGTTAGTTGGTGGTTCAACAAGAATTCCATATATCCAAGAATTAGTTAAGAGAGAATTAGGTAAAGAACCATCTAAAGAAGTTAACCCAGATGAAGTTGTTGCTATGGGTGCTGCTATTCAAGGTGGTGTCTTAACTGGAGAAGTTGATGACTTAGTATTATTAGATGTAACACCATTATCACTAGGTATTGAAACTATGGGTGATGTTATGACTGTCTTAATCCCAAGAAATACAACTATCCCAACAAGTAAATCCCAAGTATTCTCAACTGCTGTTGATAATCAACCTGCTGTTGATATTCATGTATTACAAGGTGAAAGACCAATGGCCTCAGATAACAAGACTTTAGGAAACTTCCGTTTAGATAGTATTCCTGCTGCACCTCGTGGTATTCCACAAATCGAAGTTAAATTTGATATTGATGCTAACGGTATCGTTCATGTAACTGCTAAAGATTTAGGAACTAATAAAGAACAATCAATTACAATTACATCATCAACTAACCTTAGTGATGAAGAAATTGAAAAGATGAGAAAAGAGGCTGAGGCTAATAAAGAGGCTGATGATAAGAGAAAGGCTCTTGCTGAGGCTAAGAATGAAGCTGATGCTGCTATCTTCCAAACCGAAAAATCATTAAAAGACTTAGAAGGTAAAGTATCTGATGATGATAAGAAGGCTGCTGAAGATAAAATTGCTGAATTAAGAAATGTTATGAATTCTGATAACGTTGATGATATTAAAGCTAAAACTAAAGAATTAAATGATGTTGCTATGAAGTATGCTGAAAAAGTATATCAAGAAGCCGCAAAACAAAATCAAAATGCTAATAGTACTGATACTAATAACACAACAAATGATTCTAAAGATGATGTAAAAGAAGCTAAATACGAAGAAAAATAATAAATAATAGAGTTTAAAAGTTCTAGGCGACTAGAACTTTTACTACTATAAATAATAATTGTTATAATTAGTCTATACTAAATAAATTTGTTATGTAAATATAAGGAGAACAGGAATGGAAAGAAGTCAAATTAACAAAGAAGACACATGGGATTTAACTAAAATATTTAAAAATGATGCTGAATATACTAAGACTTATCAGGAAGTGTTAAATAAAATTACAAAAATTAAGGCAATGAAAGGTCAAATTCTAAATGATGAAAATTCATTATATGCGTATTTAAAAACTAATGACGAATTATCAATTGCACTTGGTAAAATTTATAAATATTCTTATCTATATCATTATCAAGATGCTAATGCTACAGAAGGTAAAAAATATAAAGAACAGGCAGAATCTTTACTTACTAAAGTAACACAAGAATTAGCATTTACTAAAAACGAACTATTAAATAATGATTACGAGACTATAAAAGAACTTATAAAGAAAAATCCTAAGTTAGAAGAATATGCCTTTGGTTTAGAATGTTTGTATCGTTACAAGAAATGTACTTTAAGTGAAAAAGAAGAGCAAATAATTGCTAGTTTTGAAACTGTTTTAGGTACAGGCGATGATGCTTTTGGTAACTTAGATAACGCCGATGTTAAATTTGCTAATGTTATAAAAGATGGTCAAAATGTTCCATTAAATCATAGTAATTATTCTAATTTTATGATAGATAAAGATAGAAGTGTTCGTAAAGATGCTTTTAAAAAATATTATGCCTTTTATGAAGAACATAAAAATACTTTAGCCGCCCTTTATAAGAGTCAAGTTAAGGAAGATAACTTAATTGCTAAAATTAGAAGTTTTCCTTCTAGTATGGAGTATAGTCTGTATGAAGATAATATTGATAAAGAAGTTTATCTAAATTTAATTGCGGCTATTCATAAAAATTTAGATTCTTTATATGCGTATTTAGATTTTCGCCGTGATTTTTTAGGATATGACAAGTTACATATGTATGATATTTATGTGGAACTATGTAACATTAATAGTAAAAAATATACTTTCAATGAAGCAAAGGAAGTTATTCTTAAAGCCTTAGAGCCCCTTGGCAAAACGTATATCGAAGATATTTCTAAGATGTTTAATAATCGTTCTATTGATAAATATCCCAACGATGGCAAAAGAAGTGGGGCCTACGAATGGGGTGTTTATGGCATAACACCTTATGTATCAGTAAACTTTGAAGGTGATTATACTTCAGTTTCAACGGTGATACATGAATTAGGACATGCTATGCATTCTTATTATTCAGATAATAACCAAACCTACACCAATAGCAGTTATCCAATATTTTTAGCAGAGATTGCTTCCACAGTAAACGAAGTTTTGCTTAATGAATATATGATTAAAAACGCCAAAACTAACGAAGAAAAATTATTTTACATAACAAAATTTTTAGATGAATTTAGAGCAACTGTTTATCGTCAAACGCAATTTGCTGAATTTGAATATTTAGTTCATGAAATGGATAAAGAGGAAGTACCATTAACAACAGAAAAACTATATGAAACTTATTATGATTTAAATAAACTGTATTATAAAAATGTAGTTAATGATGAAGAAATTGGTTACGAGTGGTCAAGAATTCCTCATTTTTACACACCTTTTTATGTTTATAAATATGCAACTGGATTTAGTTGTGCGATAAAAATTGCTAATGATATTTTGAATAATAAAGAAGGCGCCTTAGAAAATTATTTATGTTTCTTAAAGTCCGGAGGTTCGGATTATCCGTTAAATATTTTAGCAAAATGCGGTATTGATATGCGCAAAACAGATGTTATAGATGATGCAGTTGCGATGTTTAAAGATAGATTAATTATGGCAAAAAAATTAAGAGAGGAAATGATTAATAATGGCAGCAAGTAATAAAGATTATTATGAGATTTTAGGGGTTAGTAAAACGGCTACGCAAGATGAAATTAAATCGGCTTTCCGTAAACTTGCTAAAAAATATCATCCCGATATAAACAAAGAACCGGGAGCGGAAGAAAAATTTAAAGAAATAGGAGAGGCTTATTCAATTTTAGGTGATGCCCAAAAGCGTAAAACTTATGACCAATTTGGCTCGGCGGCTTTTGAACAGGGCGGTGCTGGGGCCGGTCAAGGTGGTTTTGGCGGTTTCGGTGGCGGTTTCTCCTCATTTGATACTGATGATATTTTCCGTGATTTATTTGGTGGTGCTTTTGGTGGTTCATTTGGCGGTTTTAGTGGCTCAAGAAGTCGTGGTAGTCGTCCCACTAAAGGGGAAGATTCTTTAGTTAGAATTAATTTAACTTTTGAAGAAGCCGTTTTTGGCACTCATAAAACTATCAATGTTAATTTAAATGAAAAATGTACTGAATGTAATGGGGAAGGCGGTTTCGATAGCAAAAAATGTTCCACCTGTAATGGTCGGGGCCGTATAACCCAAGCTCAAAGAACTATGTTTGGTACATTTCAAACCGAAACAACTTGTCCAGATTGTGAAGGAACAGGCAAAACTTTTGCTAGAACTTGTTCTAAGTGTCATGGCGAGGGTAAATGCGAGGCTCGTAAAGATATTGAGGTTGAAGTACCAGCCGGTGTTGATAATGGTACTCAATTAAGAATTACGGGGAAAGGTTCAAGTGGCGCTAATGGTGGTCCCAATGGCGATATCTATATTGAATTTACAGTTAAAGAACACCCTATCTTTAAGAGAGAAGAAAATGATATTTACCTAGATTTACCTATTACGATTACGGAAGCCGTATTAGGTTGCAAAAAAGAAATCCCAACTATTTACGGTAATTTAGTTTTACAAATAGATGCTGGTACCCAAAATGATACTAAAATGCGTATTAAAGGTAAAGGGGTTGCAAACCCTAACAGCGGCCGTAAGGGCGATATGTATGTTATTATTAATGTTATGATACCTACTAAATTAGATAGAGAACAAAAGCAATTGTTTAAATCCCTTGCGGATACTGATTTAGAAACTAATCCGGAATTTAAAACCATCCAAAAATATATATAATTAGGTATAAAAATACAAGATAGATTTTAGTAGATATTATCTATCTTTTTAATTTATATTTGAAATTATTTACCATAAATTGTCTTTAAGATAACTTTAATTGAAAAATAAAAGACTAACTATCTCAAAAAGCCAAAAAAATTGTAAGAAATTAGAAAATTGATTGATTTATTTTAAGTAAATTGTTATACTTTAGTTATGGAAATGGTCGGGGTAAGTTATGAAGAGGATAAGTACAAAAATCGGAATAGTTATTATTGCATTGGTAATAATGTTATCAGGTTTTTGCGTCTCCCGTGCTTACATTTACAACTCTAAAGAAGAAGATTTAAATTCTTCTTTAATTTTGGCTGATGAAACTTTTAGTATTAATTATAAAGATGGAAATTACTTTGAAACTAATTACTTAGGAAGCAAAGAAAGTATAATAAAACACCTAACGATAACTAATGTATCAAGTAGTGCCACTTTTGTAAGTATTTCTTTAATGGATATTAACAAACATAATGATAAAATTGAGGTTAAGTTAGTAGATCAAAATGGTACAATTGCTTATCAGGATTATCTTGGAAATATGGATACTGAAATCTTAAAAACAAAGGAAATTGAGGCTAGAGAAACTTTGACTTATGATATCGTTATTACTAATCTAGGTGATGATGATACCTATGGAATGAGTGCTAATATCATGACTTATAAGGAAATTAGAAAAAAAGAGCAAAAAACATTTAAAGACGTTATTTTAGAGACGAACGAAGTAAATAAAAAGACTGAAAGTGATTATCTAAATAATTTTACCGATAGTGGTTTATTTGTAAGTGAAGATGATGCTGGTTTAACTTATGTTTTTAGAGGTAATGTAGATAATAATTATGTTTCTTTAAATAATATTTTATTTCGTATAATGCGTATTAATGGTGATGGTTCGATAAGACTAATTAGTAATAATAATGTTATAACTAGTGCTTTTCGCAGTAAAATTGATAATAAGGATTACGGTAATAACGCTATCCTAAGTAAAAGTACCGCTTTAGAAAAACTAAATAGTTGGTATAATTCTAATTTAAGTAATATTGATAATTATATTGTAACTAGTAAATTTTGCAATGAAAATGCTTATTACTTAGAGAATAATGATGGTAAATTCTTTAACTCTTACCAAAGAATTTTAAATGATAATGTTCCTAGTTTAAAATGTAGTGGACAAATAGAAGAAAATAAAGTTGGCCTTATTAATATTGATGAAGTAAGATATACTGGTTCTTCTAGTAATACTACTTATGATAATTATTATTTAATCAATAAAGAAGATAGTGTTGGTTTTTACACTCTTAGTGGCAGTCAAGTAGTTTATAATTACAATGTTGTGGATAATTTTTCAGTTACTACCGAAGGAAAAGTAGTAGCAGATAGTAAAGTCACTTCAAATTTAGGATTGAAACCGGTTATATCTTTAGATAAAAATGCTATTGTCGATGGTAATGGGACACTTGAAAATCCCTATAAGTTGGCTAGTAAATAAAATTAATAAAAGATATTTTTATACTACATGAGGTGAATGATTGTGAAAATTTGCTGTGATGATGATTACGTTTTTAAAATTTTAAATAACAATGTTAAAAAGATACTTGATTTCTTTAAAATAAAGCCCAATCAAAATATAACAGTTAAAGTATTAAATATTAAAGATTTCCAAAAAGAATTTGAAGAGTATTTAAATTATCCAATAAACAGTAATGTAACCGGTTTTATTGAAGATGATAGGAAAACAATAGTTTATCTTGATTATAGCCAGTGGAAATATACTAGCCATAAAAAAGAAAAAATAGAAGAGTATGATAAAGTTATTATTCATGAATTAGTTCATATGATTCATTCAATATTTTGTAATTACAATTATCCGGATGATGAATTTTTTGAGGGTGTTGCCTATTTTCTTGCTAATCAAACAAATAATTCTTATTATGATAATTTTGCTCATCTTGTAAAACAAACTACTCATGAAGAATTACTAAAAATTTTAAATAGAGAACAATAACAACCATAAAAAGAAAATGATAAA
>CAKORQ010000011.1 GCA_934101445.1 uncultured Bacilli bacterium
CTGGATCATCCCAAGTAAGGTCAATATGTAACCAGGTATCGTTAAAGTAAACAGCATTCCAAATATGGGTATTACTAGATACTTTATAATTTTTAACTCCTAATTTATCTAAGGCTAGGGCATAAGCATCGGCATAGCCATTACAAGTAGCGTGTCCTTCCATAAAAACCCCAATTGCGGTATTACTATGATACTTACTAGAGCCATTATTATTCTTTTCCGTATCATACTTAGTATTATTAATAATATAATCATGTACGGCAAGTAACTTATCTTTAAGAGTCATATTATCGGTGATAACAGTATTTAACATGGTTGTAACTTTATCATTTAAAAGAGTTATTTCCTCATCTGTATATGTTTTTGTAACTTTTATAGTAATTTCTCCCGTATCATCATATAAGGTTTGAATAGAAGAAAAGGAATTAAAAGGATTAGCATAATTATTAATTTGGGTAAGTAAAGTATCATTAGCCGAAATATCTTTAATATCACTTAAACATTCACTATATTCCCTAGGACAATAAAAAGTAAAAGAATTCCAGCCATTATTAATTACTGTATATATTATATTAAGTAAGTCATGATAACTATAAGGAACAAAATCTGTTGTTTCTTGGACAAATTTATAAGAAGCATCTTTATGATATTTATTATTATCTAAAATAACTACTTCTTTAGTATTATCAAGTTTACTAACTACATATTCGGTTATTGTATCAATATTTTTAATTTCTAATGTTAGTAGGGCTCCTAATATAAGAGGCCATATAAGTTTTTTCAATTTAATCACCTAGTAAATTATATCAAAAAAAATGAACCCTTACTAGTTCATTTCTTTAACTTTATTATTTAATCTTGATTTTTGTCTAGCTGCAGCATTCTTTTTTACAAGACCTTTGCTAGCGGCTCTATCAATTACAGTTTGTACTTCTTTAACTAAAGAAGTCGCTTCTTCTTTATTCTTTGATGCGATTGCTTTTTCACAAGCCTTAATAGTATTCTTAACTCTTGCTTTTAATTCGTGGTTATTAGCAGTAGTTTTAGCAATTTGTTTAATCGCTTTCTTAGAACTCTTAATATTAGCCATACTCTTGCTCCTTCCTTAAATGTCTATATGATTTTATCAAATATTTCCGGACTTTTCAAGGCATTTAAAATTTTTTTTCTATTTCTTAAGGCAAGAGCGGTTGTTTAGGCAAATTGCTCAGAATAAAGTTGACAAATAATAAATTATGTGTTAAAGTAGCAGCCAATAAATGCAAGATTTAGCATTTTAAGGGGGATATATGCAAAATATTGATGGGTTATTAAATAAATGGTATCAAGCCATGCAAAAGTATGAGAAAATAATGGCAAGTCCAACTTTAACAGCCGAAGAAAAAGAGAATATGATTGCTGATAGTAGTGTTATTAGCACTAAAGATAATAATTCGTTTGCTTTGTACCTTAATATAATTGAGTGCTACGATACTATCTTAAATGGTAAATGGACAAAAATGGAACAAGATTTAGCAGCTTTTAAAGCCACCGGTAGACGTTCTTCTTGGGGCCCAGATTTACTTACAACTGCTGCTGAGTCAATTTGGCAAGCCTCAACGGATTTTGAAACTTTTTATGCGGCCGTGGATAGTAAGTTTGCTGGCAAGTATGATAAAAATCTTTTAAAAATATTCTATGATATAAATAATTTACTTAATGCTACGATTTGGACTCAAAGAATCGCTGGTAGTAAAAAAGACGTTCATAATTTAAATGCTTTAGAAAGCCAACTTGAAAACTTTATAGTTGACAGGGGAATGAATTTTATCTTTCATGATATGGCTAACCATCATTATTTTGGTAAAGCCTATTTATCTGTTGTCCCAGAAAAATACACCGAAGTAATTTTAGAAGTTATTAATTTTGTTAATAATTTTTCGCGTAATTTTAAAGGTGAACGTTTAGGTCAAACTAAATTTAGAACGGTTCCAGCCAATGATGCTATCGTATTTAGATTTGCTAATCCCGAACAATATTATTATATTAAAGACTTTGTTAAAAATAATAAAACAATTCAAGCGGCTATTAAACCTAATGCCACCTTCATTCCAACTGATGATGCTAATTTAAATGTCTTACCAGATAATGATGACTCTTATAATTGCTTTTTAGCAACAGTTATATTTAAATATTTGCAAACTTGCTTGGAAGGTTCAAAAGAGCCCAATACTAACGATTTTATTACTTACGTTGAAAAAATTGCGGTAGATACTTATTACGACGGAGTAAATAATGCTAAAAACGTCAGCAATTATAAAAATACTTTACTCGGTAAATTATATGGTGAAGATGATTTAAAAATGATTGAGGAATCTTTAAGTACCGGAAGTATGGCTCGAAAATTAAAAAAGGATACTGAATAAAAAGTACTATAAAAGATAGGGTAAATAAACTTTTTAGTTAACTTACCTTATTTTTTTAACATCTAAATTAAAAAAATTAAACTTTTAGGCATAATTTGACATATTATTTAACACATATTAATTACAATTAAATAGTGATAATTATGAAAAAAAGATTTAAAAGTAGGAAAAAATTAAATAATCTTAAGAAAATCATCTATTTAATATTTATCTTAATAGGCTTTTTCTTAAGTTATCTTTATTTTTATTATAAAGTAAGAAACATGATATCTAGCGAGGATTATTTAAACTACTTATTAAAAGTGGGCTTTAATAATCAAATAGATCGTAGTTATATAAAATCTAGTTTACTTAATAATATAACTTTAACTAATACTTCCCAAACTGAAAATAATAATACCGATGAGGAAAATACTAAAGAAGTATCAAATAGTACCAAGCCTGTTGTTTATATCTATAGTACTCATGATACAGAAGGGTATGCTAGTAGTTATTTTAATATTTATAATATTAAACCTGATGTTAAAATAGCCTCTTATTATTTACAAGAAAAATTAAATGATTTAGGACTTAATACTATAGTAGAAAAAAGAACTATTAAAGACGCTTTAAATAAAAATAACTGGGTTTATAAAGATTCTTATAAAGCCTCTAGAATTTATTTAGAAGATACATATCAAAATAATAATTCTTTAAAATACTTTATTGACTTCCATCGTGATTCTTCCTTAAAAAGTAAAACTACTACTACAATAGATGGTAAATCTTATGCTAGAGTTATGTTTTTAGTAGGTCTAGAGCACGATAATTATAATGCTAATCTAAAAGTAGCAACTGATCTTAATAACTTAATTAAAGCCCAATATCCTGGTCTAACTAGAGGTATCTATAAAAAGAAAGGACCTGGGGTAAATGGAATATATAATCAAGATTTTAATAGTAATTGTATTCTAATTGAGATGGGTGGACAATATAATACTATGTTAGAAGTATCAAATACAATTGATATCTTAGCAGGTATTCTTTATGATTATATAGGAGCTAATCTATGAAAAAAGGCAGCCCTTTCTTTAAAATTTTATTTATATTCTTCTTAATCTTTATGGCTCTTTATATTGCTTTAGAATCAGGTTATTACGATGTTAAAATGGGAAGAAAAGCTACTATTACAGAGGAGAAACTGCGAGAGTTTGAACAAGATGTTAAAGAGGGAAAAGAAATTGATTTAAAGGATTATTTAACAAAAGACTATATTGATTATTCATCAGGAGTATCAAGGTTTGGCAGTAAAATAGGAACTAGTCTTGATAAATTAATGGACGGGGGAATTAAGGATTTTCTAAATCTTTTAGGTAGTTTATTTTAGTTACTAGATGCTTGCAATAACTTGTATTTTATGGTATCCTAACGGTAATTTTTGAGGTGATTTTATGATGGAATGTGATAGAGATAAATATGTAAGAGTCGTATATAAATACCAGCAAGAGATACCTTTAAAAAATGGGCAAATAAGTCGTAATTATAATATTGATCAAGTTGCTAGTATGCCTGATGATGTTCTTTCCAAGTATTATTATTTTATTCAAGAAAGATTAAATGTTATTGCCGCTTTAACTAAGAAGCAAGATGAAGAAAAACTAACTACGGCTGAAGAAATAGATGATGCTATGCAACAATATTTAGTTGATACTTATGAAATTGATAATGGTCCCGATGAAGAACCAACTATGTATAAAGAAAATTTTTTAGGGGTAACGGAACCAAACCAAGTAGGAAAATTGCTATCAAGAATAAAAAAATAAGTAAAAATTACTATTTAAATAAAGAAAAGGGGATAATAATGGAAAATAATTTACGAGATAATTTTGTTGATTTTATTTATACTTATCAGCAAGAAATGCCAGTTAAAAGAATAACTGATGGCGGCCATTTTAGCAAGCAAGAAATTAATAATTTTTCGACTGCGGCACTTTTTGAATGCTATGCTTATATATCCAGAAGACTTAGAATAATTGCTAAAGCTTTAGCGGAACAAAAAAGCAAAAATGAAGAAGAAAGTGGGCAAGCAGAGATTAGCGATGCTTTAGAAGAGTATCTTTTATATACTCATGAAGAGGATAATGGTCTTTTAGAAGAACCAACGAGATATGAAGATAATTTTTTAGGAGCAAGATGTCCTAATGAAAGAAGATTATAATTTAAAAGGGTAATAATTAATTACAGAACGTATTTAATTGTTACCTTTTTTTCTACGCAATAAATTATTTTCAAAATATTTTAACTATGGTATACTCATAATAGATGGGGATTTATAATGAATATTAAAGAAAGTTTGGTGATTTTTAAATACTAATTAAAGAAAATATATAATAAAATTAGGGGATTAAAATTTAGAAAGTGAGAAGTTTATGAAAAAGGCAAAAAGTTTCGTGTTATTAATGATTATGGCCTTCTTATTAACCGGTTGTGTAAAATTTAATACAAATATTGAAATTAAGAAAAATAAAAGTATGGATATGGCAGTTATTTATGCTGTTAATTCTTCATTGCTAAGTTATATGGATAATGATGGCGGCCTTTTATCTGATGATGATAAAAAAGAACTTGAAGATGAAGGATTTACTATTGAAAATTATAATGATGATACATTTACTGGTTACAAATTATTAAAAAATGTTAAAAATATTGATGAAGTTAGTGCTGCAAATGATATAAATTATAGTATTTCTGGTTTATTAGATGATTATAATGCCAATGATAAAAATATGTTTAAAGTAGAAAAGGGGTTATTTAAAAATACTTATTATGCTAATATTAAGTTTGATGCTAGTGATAGCAATTTAGATGATAATGATTCTTCTTCTGATAAGGATTTTGATATTAATGATAATAATTCCAGTGTAGCTCTTTTAGAAAATAAAGTAGATAATAATTTTGATGATGGTTATGGTTTGCCAGAAATGGATTTTTCTAATATGGCTGGTCTAGCTGGCAATATAGATTTAAGTTTTAAAGTTGATTTACCTTATAAAGCAATCAGTAATAACGCTAGTAGTGTGGATAATGATTCTAAGACTTTAACTTGGAATTTATCAGCTACTAATGCTTCTAATATTGAATTTAGTTTCTATTTATATAATTGGAATACTATTTTAGCTTTAGGTGGTATTGTAATGGCTACTATTATTCTTGTTGTTTTACTAGCCTTAGCTTTAAGTAAAAAGAGTAATGTTAAACAAATTGAAGTAAAAATTAGTAATAATTAAATAAATTTTTAATTTTAAAATCAAGTAAAAGAATAGAAAAAAGACCTATGGATTTAAAGTCTATAAGTCTTTTTAAAATGCTTTTTTTAATATGTCTGTTTTAAGATATTAAAATTTATTCAGTTTCTTTATTAACAAAATTTTTAAGATAAGTCTCATAAGCTTGATAAGCTGTATCATGAGTCATAGCCTTATATTTAAGATTTTTAATTTTTAATAAATTTTTAGTGAAATATTCTAATAGATAAGGATTACGAATTAGAAGGGGACCTAAAAGATAAGTACCAAAAAAGTTATTTTTTCTAATACCTTCATTTTCGTTATTAGGAGCAAATCCCGTCCCAGTTGTTACTTTAAATAGGGGAGTTTCACTATATTCTTTAATAACAGTATCTCGGTTTTGAAAACCAATAACGTATTTTTTTATTAAATCAGTGGTATATACTTGTTCCCCAATAATCCTGAAATCTTCTTTAACACTTTTAAATTTTAATATTTTTAAATCACTAAATAAATCTAGAGCATTTCCGGTTACTAAAATAAATTTGTTGGCATCAATATATTTACTTAAATCTTCTTTATATCTTTTTAAATCTTCTAAGACAATAGGGTAGGACTCATCAAGGCCCGTACCAATATAAATAAAATCGTAATCCATCATTTTTATTTCTTCATGAAGAGATTTAAAGTCGACTTTATATTTTACTTCTTGTTTATCTAAAGCGTGCATTAGGGCACGGACATTAGCCGACTCCCCATACATATTCATAATATCATAATATAAATGTAGTATTTTAATCATTTTTCTTGCTCCTCAATCATTTTTTGGATAATGGCTGTCATATCAAAACATACCATTGTATAAATATCACCTGTTGACTTGTTTTCAACTAAATTAAGAAGATTATTTAAATCGTCTACTAAAATTAATTTATTCTTATCAATTTTTGCATATTCTAATCTAGTTTTAACATCATAACGGAACCTACCTATACAAAAAATTTTATCAATAGATGGATCATCTAATAATTCAAAATTAACATCGTATAACCATGAAAGATCGTTTTCTTTATAACGTCTAGAAACGTTTTCAAAACCTAAGATTACAGTTTTAGACCCCTTTTGCTCTCTAATATATTCGCAACTTTGATAATAACTTAAATTATTTTCATTTTTTGTTTCTAACATCGTAATAGGGCGCCCAGCAATATAATAGGTTTTACCTCGTTTAGAGGCAATTTTATCCGTATTAAAAGCATATAAGATTTTATCTTTACGAATCCCTAGTACTTTAGCAAGAGTATAAGCGGCTGTTGTTGCATAAGCCGTATATAAAGCGTTTTTATTTATATAAATTTCGTTACCATCAATAGTAATATGTTGTTTATCTAAATTAATATTAGTGGCTAAGACATCTGGTATTCCGCGGTAAAAATCCCACTTAGGACACTTATAATCTCCTAAATGTCCATAATGATAATAAGAATACTCTAACTTTTCATGACACTTAGGACAATAAGCAAAATCTACATTATTTAAAGCTGGCTTTTTAAAACTATACTTAGTTTTATCAATCCCATAAGTAGTAATTTTTCCCTTATGGTTAAGTTTTAGTCGACTAACCAAAGGATCATCAGCATTAATAATAAGATGGATAGAATCATCAATTGCCTTATTTATTTCTTTAAAAATAATTTCTGGAGTCCCATTTCTTACTGGTTGATCACGCGTTAAATTTGTTATAACTAAATGCGTTGGTTTTTTCTTAGGGAAAATAAACTGCAAATGTCTTTCATCGCATTCTAAAAGTAAAACATCCTTTTTAAATTCCCCATTAAGTTTTAAATTATTAAAAATTAAGGTAGTGGCCCCAATTAAGCCGTTAGAACCATATTCATTTAAAGCCACTGAATACCCAGCATCTACTAAGATATGTTTAATTAAATTACAAGTTGTACCTTTTCCTGAGGAACCAGTAACCGCAATCACATACTTAGGATATTTGACATAATTAACGATATCATCACCAAAGATTCTTAAAACCCAATATCCTGGTAACTGCGTTCCATTTTTGCCAAATATTTTGCAACCCAAGTTAATAAATTTATTAATTAAAATAGCTAAAAATATTTTCATAATAACACCACCATAAGGTAATTATACTATAAAACCTTGAGAAAAAAAGAGATTTTGCTAAGTTTTGTCGAAATTATTTAATAAATAAGTTAGATTTGATATATTTAATTTAGGTGATACTTGTGAATATATTTTATAGTGATAATACTTTATTTGTTAATATTTATGAAGAATTAAATTCCTACAATGTGAATAGATTAAAATTAAGAGTTTTTAAAATAGTTAGGGAATATGATATTGAAAATGTCATTTTAAGTATAAATAATTGTAAAAAGAATAATTACTTGTTAAAAGATTTTATAAATGAATATGAGACTACTTTTAATGGTCATATTAAAGTTAAATAATTTATAGGGTAAACTACCCACCCACCACGCCCTGAAAAGTAAATCCTTAAAAAGGCAAGAAAAAAACGTTAGAAATTAATCTAACGTAAATATCTTTTTAATGGCGGAGCAGGAGAGATTTGAACTCTCGCACCAGTTACCCGGTCTACACCCTTAGCAGGGGCGCCTCTTCAACCTCTTGAGTACTACTCCAAACCAACAATATCAGTTTACTAAAAATTACTTCGTAAGTCAATAAGAAATTTGCTTTTCTAGTACTATTTTAAGCATTTTTCCTTAAATTTGTTAAAAAAAATAAGGAAATATTACTTATAATTATGTTTTTACTTACTTATATTCCTTATCCTAATTTATACTAAGTAGCAGAAATATAATGAATAAATTACTAATAAAAATATTTAATCGACTCAGATTTTTTGTTGAAAAAAATAATAATTTATGATAGCGTATAAATTATAAGAGTGTTTATAAGTTAGAAAAGGATTGGGTAAGTATGAAAAAGAAAGAAAATAAAGTTAATAAGAAGAAAAATATCAAAATAATTTTTCTAATAATAATAGTTATTTTTGCAAGTTTAATTTTGATTAGAGAAGTTAGTCATTATATTCATGTGAATAATGTTATAAAAATAGAAAAAGAAAATAACCATGTAGGCTGTGCTGATGTAATGAGTCCGGTTTACGCAAATTTTTTCTATGTTTATGAAAGTGGTGATGATTGTACAATAATTGTCTTCTATAAAAATGGTTCTAGTGAATCTCTAAGTAAGGCGCTATATTCAGGACATATTAAGATAAGTGATTTAAAAAGATTTAATTATTCGCTTAGTCGAAGAAGTATTTTTGATAGATAATACGAACTTAGTGAATATGACTATAAATTTAATTGCCTTAATAAAATAAAGATATTATTGTCCATTATAAAAATAGTAAATTGAAGAAAATTCATGAGGCTTTTTAAAGAGGACATGTTATTACTAAAAATTTAGATAAATTTTATATTGATTACCAAAATTGTCTAAATAAAAACTGCTAAAATGTTGTTAGCAGCTTTTTTATTCAGAGGTTGTAGCCTCTCTTAAATTTCTTAAATATTCATTCATAATTGATAAGTAATCATCATTATTTTCGCGTTCCTTACTATCTAAAGTATCCATCATATTAACTTCTATGGTTTTAGCCTTATAGTTTTTAGTTAAATCGGTAATAGTATCACTAGTCTCATCTTTTTTTATAAATAGAGCAGTATAAGTACCATTTTTAAAATTATTTTTTAAATCCGTAGTAACATTTTTACTATCTTCTAAAGATATAACAGTAAAGCCATAATTTTCTAAATATTTTAAAGAATTAGTAGTTGTAATAATAGGTTTTTTACTAGCAGCTCCAATACTTCTTAAATTAGCATCCATTAAAGATAAATCTTCTTGTAATTTTTTATAATTAGTATCAATCATTTGAATTAAATATTTACTATTAATAAAATCACTTAAGTTATTCTTCGTTGTCGTTGCTAACATTAAATAGTTATTTGGACTTAACCAGAGTTCTTCTGAGGTTTTACCATATTCAATATTAAGGCCATAACTAACATCAATAATTTTCATACTTTTATTTTGATTCAAGAAACTTCTAGCAATATTTTTTTCATCACTAAGGCCATTATAAACAAATAAGTTTTTTTTAGCATAATCACTTATTTGCTTATCTGTAAGCTCATAGTTATTTACATCAACCCCACTAGGGTAAATACTAACAATATCTGAGTAAGTGCCATATAAACTTTTGACGATATACTCAATGGGATAAGTACTAACAACAATACTTATATTTTCCATATCATCTCTTTTAAAGCACCCTGTAAGACCAAAAAGTCCTAATAGTAAGCAAAATATTTTTAATAAATTTTTATGTTTTTTCATTTCTTTCTCCTTTATATATAATAATCTTTAATTACTTTTATTATTTAATATTGGTACTGGATCATAACCATATTTCCCATAAGGATGACACTTAAATAATCTTTTAATACCTAATTTTAGACCAGTAAGTAGTCCATATCTAGTAATAGCCTCTTTCATATAATTAGAACAAGTTGGATAAAACCGACATTGACTGTGAGTGGTTAGGGGTAAGGCTTGATAGATATTAATTAATTTTAAGATAAAGTATTTCATATCATCACCAAATTCATTTTACTATAATTTTAAAATTTAGTAAATATGGTTTTCTAAATAATAAAGGGTTGATTTAATAAGGCAAAAATGTTAGAAAAGTCTATTATGTAGAAGAAAGTTATGGTATTATATTAGGCGATTAAAATGATTGGAGATATGATAATATGATAAAACCTAAGGCAAGAAGACTTTCAGAGGTAATGCTAGCTAAATTTAAGAAAGATTATGCTACTTTGAATATCCAGAAGCTTGATAATATTAAGAAAATGCAAAAACTTCTTACTAAGAAAAATGTTACTGAATATTTTAATTTAATGAGTGCTAATAAAAAGATAACTCAAGAACAACGAGTACTTTATAAGAAAATTAAAAATATTGAATACCAAAATTGCCAACATTTGTGGGTTAATGTGCCAAACTGAGATTTTTCTGATGAACAAGGAGAACCTGTTATCTGTCAGGTTTGCCTTAAGTGTGGTTTAAATGAAAATGTGATTTTGGAAAGTAAAAATGGAACTTACTTTTATAATTATGAAGATGAAGTAATGTATCAATTTATGCAAAGTTGGCACTATGAATATAATTTAGTAGTTAATGAACCTGCTGATTTTGATGTTGCTAAAGAAGTTTATGCCAGAATAAAAGCAAATCATTTAGATATTGAAGATGAACAGGTTAAGAAATATATGGAAATTGCTTTACATAATATGAATCTTAGAATGCAAGATGAGGCCAGTGAAGAAAAAGTTTTGAAAAGATTATTTTCCAAGAAGAACTAGAGGAAACAATAATCTTTTTTTGCTTTTTTAAACCGTTTTTCTTGGACTTTTTAGGTTTATTTGCTATAATGAGTTAGGTGATAAAAATGAACTTTTTAGAAAAATATAATATAGATATTAAAGATAAAGAATTACTTTTAACAAGTCTTACCCATACTAGTTATGCTAATGAACACAATGTTGCCTCTTATGAAAGATTAGAATACTTAGGAGATAGTGTTTTACAATTAGTTGTTAGTGAATATTTATATAGCAATACTTCTTTAAAAGAAGGGGCTATGTCCAAAATGCGCGCTAGTTTTGTTTGTGAGAGTGCCCTAGCAAATTACGCTAAAGAAATAGGTTATATCCCCTATATCAGAGTAGGACATGGGCAACTACACGATATAAACGATACTATTATTGCCGATATTTTTGAGGCTATCCTGGGTTGTATTTATTTAGAAAGTGGTTTTGCCGTAGCTAAAGATTATGTTTATAAAACAGTTATTCCCCATATTAAACATCATGAAATTTATTTAACTGATTATAAGAGTGCTTTACAAGAAGCAACTCAAATGGATAAAAAAACCTTAGAATATAATGTTATTAATGAAACCGGTCCTGCTCATGATAAAACTTATGAAGTAGAAGTTAAAATTGATAATATTGTTTATGGTAAAGGGATGG
This sequence comes from uncultured Bacilli bacterium, assembly GCA_934101445.1. Taxonomy (GTDB): domain Bacteria; phylum Bacillota_I; class Bacilli_A; order RF39; family UBA660; genus CAG-605. The sequence continues at coordinate 11,779 of CAKORQ010000011.1, forward strand.
GCAAAAGTAAAAAAGAAGCCGAACAAATGGCCGCTAAAGACGCCCTAAGCAAAAAAGCCAGTAACAAGTAGTAGGAGAGTTTATGTATTTAAAAAGTATTAAAGCCGTTGGGTTTAAATCATTTGCTGATAAAATAGAATTAGATATCAAAGATGGAATTACTTGCATAGTTGGTCCAAACGGTTCCGGAAAAAGTAATATTTTAGATGCGGTTAAATGGGTCTTAGGAGAACAATCAGTTAAAACTTTGCGTGGAACTGGTTCAATGAGTGATGTTATTTTTAATGGTTCCAAAAGTCGTAGTCCGATGTCAAGAGCCAGCGTTGCCCTAACAATTGATAACAGTAATCATTATTTAAAAAGTGAGTTTAATGAAATTGAAGTAAAAAGAGTAGTTTATCGAACAGGCGAAAACGAATATTACTTAAATAATACGAAAGTAAGACTTAAAGATATAACTGATCTTTTTATTGACAGTGGAGCATCGCGTGATGCTTATAATATAATTTCCCAAGGAACGGTAGAAGATATCGTAAGTAGTAAGCCGGAGGCAAGAAGAGTAATTATTGAAGAAGCAGCCGGAGTTTTAAAATATAAAAAACATAAGGAAGAATCTTTAAGAAAATTAGAAAAAACTAAGGATAACCTAAATACGATTAATTTACTTATAAACGAGTTAGAAACTTCTTTAGAGCCTCTTCGTATCCAATCAATCAAAGCCAAAAAATTTAATGAATATAAAGATGATTTAAAAAATTTAGAAATTGCTTTAATAGTTAATGATATTAAAAAAATCAATTTAGAATATAATAAATTAAAACAACGCAATGAAGAACTAAAAAGTTTAATTGAAGAATTAACTGCTAAGATAAATAAAGATACTGCTACTCTAGAAGTTAATAAATTAAGTAATTTAGAAGTAGAGGGAGCCTTAAATAAATTAAATCAAAATCTAGTTGATTTAGAACGAGAAATAGCCGAGACTAACGCTAAGAAAACGATGATTTTAGAGCGAAAAAAGCTTAATAGTAATAATGATGTTACTCTAAATAATGTTTTAAATTTAAAAGAAGAAATATTAAATATTAGTAAAAATATTAAGACTCTAGAAGAAGAAATAAAGTCTTTAAATAGTAAAAAGTGCGAATTAAAGACTAATTTGGATTCTATTGATAATGAAGATTTAATTTTAAGAAGAGACTATGTTACTGAATCTAATGAGTATAATCAAAAAAATAAAGAATTATTAGAACTTAATAATAAAATAGATATTCTAAATAATAATATTTTAAATGAAGTAAATGTGCCTTTACCAGTTAAATCTATTTTAAATAATCCCCGATTAAAAGGTATATATAATACGGTGGGTAAACTTCTTACTTTTGATGATCTTTATATGAATGCTATCGAAACAACCCTCGGAGCTAGTCTTAATTATTTAGTAGTGGATAATGAGACCTCTGTTAAACAAGCAATTAATTACTTAAAAGAACAGCACCTAGGCCGAGCAACATTTTTACCTCTTAATATTATTAAACCTAAGTACTTAGATAATAATATAATAACAGATTTAAAAAATACTTCTGGTTTTATTGATACCGCAATTAACTTAGTAAAATATGATGCAGCATATGATAGTATAATGCAAAATTTACTAGCAACTACGATTGTCGTTAAAGACATTGATGCTCTAAATAATATTGCCAAACACCTAAATTATAAATATAAAGTTGTTTCTTTAGATGGTGATATATCTTATGCGGGCGGCTCTATAAGTGGTGGCGCTAAGAAAAATAGTAATAGCATTTTAAAAGACCGTTATGAACTTACAAAATTAGAAACTAATAAAGTTAATTTAGAAACTAGTATTCATGCTATTGAAACTAAAATTAATTCTTTAAATCAAGAACAAGAAGAAATTAAGAATAAGAAAAATAAAGTAAATAATGAGTATATCCTGCTTAAAGAAACTATAAATCGCAAAAATATTAGTTTGAGTGAGTTAAAAGCCGGCTATAAAGAAAAAGAAAATACCATTAAAAATAATGAGGCTATTTTAAATAATACTGTGGATATTGAATTAGATAATAT
>CAKORQ010000012.1 GCA_934101445.1 uncultured Bacilli bacterium
ACAAGAAACATTACTAATTTTACCTATTCTTATTAAGTCTTGTAATTCTTCATCGCTTAATAAAGTCTTAGCATTTAAAGGCATGGTAATATCATTTACTTGATTTATAAAATCAATATCACTCTTAGTATCATCTATAGTCTCTGCTTTAGCCTTAATTAAATGATTTTCTCTTCCATTTATAAAAGAAACTATAGTTATGGAAAGGCAAAGTCCTAATATTGCTCCCATCTTGCCTAGTTTTTTTATTGTCATGTAAATATTACTCTCTTTTCTTTCTTAATTATTTAACTTCTTTTTTAACTCATTATTTTTTCTATATTCTTTGTATTTTTGCATAAATTCAATTTCTTGCCTACTTATCGGTAAATTGGTTTTGGTATATTCTATTTTATTATTTTCATAATATGGTTTTAATACTTCCTTATACATTTTACTAGCCAGATCATAAGATAATAAATAATTGTCTTTTATCAATACTACCCCTGGAGGCGAAATTTTTTCAGGATTTAATAAAAGAGTCATTATAAAAGCATCGGGAGTAGTATAATCTAACCCTTTAAAAGAAATTAATTCATCATGATGTAATTCTAACATCATTTGTCCTACCATAATATCTCTTATTTCTAACATATTATAGGGAATTTCAGAATCTTTTGATGCAATATTAATAATAGGAAATATAATATTTTTTTCTATTATTAAAAGCATCATTTTATAAGTTATAGTCATTTCAAAATCATCACTAGGATTTTTCAAAATCAAGTTAAACATTCTTTGCAAATCCTCAGCCATTATTTTTCTGCTTACTTCATCATAAGGATACTCTGTCATCTTTTTAATTTTAATACTGACTCCATAATCGCCAATATATCTCCATCTAAAACTTTGAAGGCTTGACTAGTTTCATATCCACTTCTTAAGTCTTTTACCAAAGTATAAGGTTCTAAAACATAATTTCTAATTTGACTACCAAAATTAATGCTATCACTAATTCCCTTTTCTTTATTTAACTCGGCTTCTTTTTTTTCTACTTCTAACTGATACAATTTAGATTTTAACATTTCCATAGCTCTTTCTTTATTGCGAAGTTGACTTCTTTCTACTTGGCAAGATACCACTATTTTGGTTGGTAAATGGGTAATTCTAACTGCCGAATCACTAGTATTTACTGATTGACCACCAGCCCCACTCGAATGAAATACATCTATTTTTAAATCTTCATCTTTAATTTCAATATCACTTACTTTATCAAATTCTGGCACTACTGTAACAGAAGCAAAGGAAGTATGGCGTCTTTTATTAGAATCAAAGGGAGAGATTCTAACTAATCTATGGACACCCTTTTCACCTTTAAAATATCCATAACTCATATTACCACTAATTCTTAAAGTTACCGATTTTACCCCTGCTTCCTCGCCTTTTAAAAAGTCAATAACCTCATATTTATATCCATTTGCCTCACAAAATCTCTCATACATTCTAAGTAACATTGAAGCCCAATCCATAGCCTCGGTTCCCCCAGCACCGGGATGAATTTCTAAAAAGCAATTTAAATTATCATAAGGTCCATTAAGCAAAGTGGCTATTTCTAATTCTTCAATTAATTTTTCAGCATTTAAAAACTCGGCTTCTAAATCATCTTTTAGGCTATCATCTAAACTAACTAACTCCATTAAATCTTTTAAACCCGAAACAATACTACTAGCTTTCTTTAAATCACTAAGTTCTTTTTTTAAATTAGTAAGTTCACTATTAACTTTACTGGCATAAACATTATCATTCCAGATATTAGGTTGATTTAAAATATCTTCTAATTCTTTTATTCTTTTATCTTTAGCATCAACATCAAAGTGACCTCCCAATATCATTTAATTTATTTACTAACATATTATATCTTTCATTAATATCCATTATTTATTCTCCTTAAAACCATATCTATATCTAAAAGAGTAGTATTATCATCTACCTTTAAAGACTTTTGTAAACTAAAATAAAACTCCTCTAAACTCTCAGTAACACTAATTATACCACATTCTAAAGCCCCTCGGCTAAAATCTACTAATCGAAAGTGATTTAAAACTTCATAAAGACTATAATCCCCTAAATATTTAAAAATACTTCTTAAAATTATTTGCCAAATTTTATAAGCCATCTCAATATATAATTTATCGCTATCATAATTTTTATCAATATTAGATAAATCAAAATCTAATAAATATAAATCACCATTTTTATAAAGTATATTACCAGAAAGAATATCAACTAAGTTAATATTATTATTAGCCAATAGTCTAATACTTTCTAATAACTTTTGATAAGCCTCCAATAACTCTTTTATCTTCGTTTCTCTATTTATAAAATTAACATTAGAAGCATTTATAAACTTCGTATTATATCCCAAGATAGCCTTATCAGTCATATATATATCATGAGGTAATATTAACTGACTTTCACCATCTAACTTTCTTAATTTAACTAATAAATTAAATATATCTTTTCCAATTTTTTGGTCTAAACTACGATAACAATCTAAAAATATTTTTACGATATAATCATTTTCTTGAAAATACAATTTATTTGTACTTTTTACTTTAAACTCCTTTAATTTTGGTATATCTTTAACACTTTTCACTTTAATTATTGCCATAACTTCTCATTCCTTAAACATCTTCTTATATCACAAACGGTTTCTATTTTTTCTTGACTCTTTCTTGCTATTTTTAATCTTAGTAAATTTATAAAAGCAATATAATCCGTACTTTCTAAGTTATCAATTCTTTCTTTTATATAATTAATATCTATATCATTTAACCAATTTAAATCATAGGAATCAAGCATTCTATCAATTATTAAATTAAATAAAGACATTCCCATTATTTTATAAGCCAGATCTATATCATCAAAATAAATACAGTTATCAAAATCAATTAAGTATAAATTATTTTTATCAAATAAAACATTTCCGCCCCAAATATCAGGATTTAAAATACCAATTGCACTTATTTTTTGAATATCATCTAAAAGCTCCATTACCATTTTAATAACCTTATTAATAGATATATCATCAGTTAAGTAATCCAAAGGCTTTCCTAAACAAATAGGCATACTATAGCCTAAGAATTCTTTATCAGTTATATATAAATTTTGGGGTAACTCTAAATATTTAATCCCCTTTAATTCTGATAAATTTTCTAATACTTGCAATCTATTATAATTAGTCCCATCACTTAATAATCTATCACAAATATTTAAGATTTTTAAATACTCACCATTTTTATAATAGATTTTACTTCTACTCCATATCATTAATTCTTTATCCGGAAGTCTTAAATCTTCAACACTTTTTACCTTTACTATTGCCACATTTATCCTCTTTTAGTTAAATTAAGACACATTCTTAAATCCCCTACTGTTTTTATTCTTTTCCTAGTATAAGTTTCTAATTTCCATCTTAATAGTTCAAAATATAAATCATAATTAGTACTTTTAAAAGACTTAAATTCTTGTTCCAAAGCCTCTAAATCTCTTTCCATTAATAAGGGGGAACCAAAACCATCTTTTACTAAACTTAAATATATGGTTTCAAATATATTATGCAAAGTTCTTAAATATACTCTATCATTACAATAAATACTATTATCAAAATCAATTAAATACATTCTTCCATCATATAAAATATTATCAGAAGTAGTATCATAATTAAATATATTTTTATCGGCAAGTATTCTTATATCTTTTCTAAGTAATTTAAAAGATTTTATTACATCATCATATTTACTGTTTAAACTAATATTTCTTATTGTCTTAGCCTCTTTAATCTTAGAAGTATATCCAAGTAAAGTATCATCAGTTATATAAATATTTTGCGGTAATATTAGATACTTAGTTCCTTGCAAATTCATAACTTTAGTTATAATTTCTAATCTTTCTTGATTTTCTTTTAAAGTTAAATCGCCTTTATTAAAGGGTATCTTTTTAAAATAAAGAGACCCTGTATATTGATAAATTTCACCATTATCTCCTTTTATTTTAGGACTATCTGGTAACTTTATATCATTAATACTTTTTACTTTAACTATCGCCATTTTATCACCCGTCTTAGTAGAGATTAGGATATTACACTTAATCTTTAAAGTCAATTAAATTTGTTAATTTTTATTAAGTATTCATAAAGATTTTATGCTACTATATACTAAGAAATACTAAGTATATAAAAGCAGTAAAACCAAAGAAAAAAAGTACTATTTCTAGTACCTAAATATCAAAAGTATATCCCCCATCTACAGCAATATTTTGAGCCGTAATATTTTTAGCCTCATCACTAGCAAGATATAATACCATAGAGGCTATATCACCAACAGTTTGTGGACGCCCTAATGGAATAGCAGCAGTTGATTGTTTAAAGGTTTCTTCTCTAATACTATCATCTTTATTAGTAAAGTCATCTAAAATACCTTCCCACATATTAGTACGAACAATTCCTGGTAAAACAGAATTAACATTAACATTATAAGGAGCCAATTCTCGAGCCATGCTACTACTTATTGCCATAATTCCCGCTTTAGTTGTAGCATAAACATTCGAACCACTATTACAAATTCTTCCGGCAATACTAGACATATTAATAATTTTACCGAACTTTTGCTTTTTCAAAACCGGAGTTAAGGCTTTACACATATATACAGTTCCTTTTAAATTGATATCAATTAAAGCATCAACAGTTTCAATCGGCATTTCATCAATAGGTACTAATTTGCAAATACCAGCTGAATTAACAACGATATCAATACGCCCCAATTTTTCTACAACAAAAGCCACTAATTTTTCAATCATCTTATAATCAGTAACATCAACTTTGCAAGCAACAGCTCGCCCCCCAGTAGCACTTATCTCTTCTTTAACCTTTTTAATTCTATCTTCCTTATTATCACAAAGTACTACAGTCGCACCGCAATTACTAAATTCTTTAGCGCACTCTTCGCCAATACCGCTACCTGCTCCAGTTATAAGTACTACTTTTTCTTTAAAATCAAAATTTAACATAACTATTCTCCTTTTATTCTACATTTATATAATAACACAAAAAGACTAATTTCATTTATTAAACTTCTAAATTTATTTATATTAAATTAAATTTTAATTACTATCCTGTATTTCCATTAATTCTATCCACTTATTATTTAATTCTTCTAGTTTTTTCTTACTATCGTTTATCCTATTATTTACACTATTTAACTTATCATAATCACTATAAATTTCTTCTAAATATAATGATTCTTCATCTTTTTTAATAGATTCTTCTAATTTTTTAATCTCACGTTCTATTTTACTTACTTCTTTATTTAAATTATAAGTATTAACTTTCTTTTTATTTTCCATCAAAACTGCATTTGTCTTTTTCTCATTATCTTTATAACTATTATCAGCATCTATATCTTTTTCTAATTTTACTTTATCTAAATATTCTTTATAAGTACAATTATATAATTTATAACTATCTTTAGTTAAAGCAAGTATTGATGTAGCAACCTTGCTAACAAAATATCTATCATGGGAAACAAATAACACCGTTCCCGAATAATCATTTAAAATAGTTTCTAAATACTCACGACCTACTATATCTAAGTGGTTAGTTGGTTCATCTAAAATTAAAACATTAGGTTTTGTATATAAAATCTTACATAACTGTAGTCTAACTCTTTCACCACCTGATAAAACATTTAATTTTTTTAAAACATCATCACCCTTAAATAAGAAGGAACCCAAACTACATCTAGCTTCATATTCCGATACTTTAGGAAACTTAGCCATAAATTCTTCTAAAACGGTATGATTTTCATCAAGCATCGCAAGACTTTGGTCAAAATAACCGATATTAACATTATTACCAACTGTTATTGAACCGTGTAACTTAGGAATTAAGCCAACAATCGTCTTTAAAATAGTTGATTTTCCAAGTCCATTTGGACCAATAATTCCAATCTTATCTCCTCGTCTTACATATAAATTCAAGTTATATAAAACCTTATCATAACCAATACCAAGATTATCTAAAATAAATACTTCTCTACTTGGCATAACTATATTATCAATGTTAGTTTTAAAAGTAATAGCCTCTATCTTATTAGGTCTTTCTAAGATATCCATTTTTTCTAGTTGATGAAGTCTTGACATTGCAAGCTTTGCTTTAGAAGGTTTACATCTAAATCTTTCATAAATTTTTGTTAATCTTGCTATTTCTTTTTGTTGAAATTCATAATCTTTTAAAGCTTTTTCATAATTTAATTGTTTCTGGTGCTCATAATAATCATAATTACCACTATACTTTATTAAAGCACCATAACTTATATCATAAATAGTATCAACTATATTATTAATAAACATTCTATCATGAGATACTACTACTATAGCCTTTTTATAATTTTTTAAATACTCTTCTAACCATTCTACTGTATCTATATCTAAATGATTAGTCGGTTCATCTAAAAGTAATATATCTGGTTTATTAAGTAACATCTTTATAAAAGCAATCTTTGTCTTTTGACCACCCGAAAATTCACTTAAATACTTACTCTTATCTTCCTCTTTAAAGCCAAACTTTTTAATTAATACTTCATACTCTTTTTTATAAGTATAACCACCATTATTTTTAAATTTTTCTTCTAATGCTGTATATTCTTCCACTAACTTTATATCATCACGACTATTCATTTCCTTAACTAAGTATTCTAGTCTATCTTCCATTTTAATAATATCTATAAAAGGCTTTCTTACTTCTTCTAACATAGTATTATTATCATTTAACTCAATTTGTTTTAAATAACCTATACTGGGATTACCTTGTTTAATTACTTGAAAAGAAGTATCATCTATACCACTTTCTAACATTGAATTATCAACAATACTTCTTAAAAGAGTTGTCTTACCAGCACCATTTTTTCCAACTATGCCAATATGACTTTTTTCATTTATCTCTAAATTAATACTTTCTAATATTGTCTCGCCATTAATACTAACAGCACCATTTTTTATTACATATTTCATTTCTAACACATCCAGTCATTACTAACGATTATAGCAAATTATTAAAATTTTTAATAGAATTATGCTAAAATAACATTAGGTGATACTTATGGCTTCTATATTTACTGATGAAGATACGATAAAACTAATTAATCACATTATTGGTAAAATTAACTTTTATAGTAATTCTTATCTTTTAATTAATAATTTAGACTTTTTAGACTACCAAGCCGATAAATTTTTTGATATTTTTTTATACTATTACAAAACTTATCAAGATGCCAAGAAAAAAGGATTAACCAAAATTAGTAAGGACAACAATTATACTCAAATTTCTATTGAAGAAATGTATAACCTAACTCAAGAATTTTTAAATTTTTATCACATTAACCTTAACATTTCTAACTTAGTTAAAGATAAAAAAATAATCATTAACAATATTAAAGAAAAATTAGAAAATAAAGAAATAACTGATGAAGAGTATAACAATTTGCGTTTTAATGCTCGTTGTAACAAAGGATTAATTTGCTTTAACTATTGCGGGGATATTATCGACTGTATTGTATTTTTACACGAAATAACTCATCTTCGTAATGAGCCTTTAGATTCCAAAATTCATAGAACAGAAATTAATGATTTTATAACCGAAAGTATAGCCTATGCTGAAGAATTTATTTTTTTAGACTTTTTAAAAGCTAAAGGATATGAAGATGATTATAATAATTATTTATGTGATATTTTTTATAACTGTCTTGTTTTATCTGATAGAGTTTATTATGTTAATAAAATATTATATGTTTATAAAGAAAAAGGTAACATTTCTAAAGATAGTTATACTAGTATTTTTAAAAATCATAAAAATTATGAACCAGCAATTAAAGAACTTTATAAACTAATAATAAGTAAAAATTCTTATATTGAACTTATATGGACTTTTCTAGGATACATCAGTGGTTTATATCTATACATCATGTATTTAGAAGACCATAATTATTTTAAAATTGTAGAAGAATTAAATGAAGCTATAAAAAATGAAAAGTGTACTTGGCAAAATATTTTTAGAATCCTTAAAGTTAATAAACCCGAAGAACTATTTAAGATAATGTTTGAAAAAATAGATTATTTCGTAAAAAACGAAACCTTAAAATTAAAACAATCTAGCTAATATAAATAAGATTAAGAAAGGCAAAACATATCTAAGATTACTCCATAATATATTTTTTTATCTAAATATCTCTTCTATCATTTTTAAATAAACAAATACTAAATTACTACTTTTACTTTCAAACAATAATTTTCGGGCTAAATCAACATCATCGGTAATAATATTATCCACATTTAAATCTAACATCTTATTAATACTATCTTTACTATTAACAGTCCAAGCATATACTTCTTTTCCACTATTATGTAAATTCTTTACTAATTCTTTATTTATAGATGAAGCCTCAATACTAAAATTATCCGCTTTATCTAGCTTTAATAAATCTCCATAAGCAAAACTCATTATGTATCCAGTAGCAATTTTATTATCTATTTCTTTTATTTCTTCTAATACATTATACTTAGATGATGTTAATACAACTCTATCTTCTAAATGATATTTCTTAACTAATTTAATAGTATTTTCTACTAACAATCTATCTTCGTAGTAAGGTTTAATTTCTACATTAAATTTAATATTATTTACAAGTCCCCAAATAAATACATCACTTAATAATGGTACTTTAACTTCTTTATTAGAGTCATCTATATTATTAAGATTAATTTCTTGTAATTGGTCATAAGTTAAATCATAAATATTTTTATCAACCCCAGCCACTCTTTTTAAATTAGCATCATGACTAACAGCGACTCTTTTATCACTCGTTAATTGAACATCTAGTTCTATCCAATCTGCACTTTTATCTAAGGCTGATACAAATGCCCCCATCGTATTTTCCGGATAATTTATACTATCCCCTCTATGCGCTGTTATTTCTGTATTTTTTATATATTCTATATTAAAGTTATATTTATTAGTCGCAATCCCATAAGTAAAGACACTTCCCGTTATAATAGCAATTATTCCTAAAGCCACTTTAAAATGTTGCCATCTCTTCGTTGATATTACGACTCTTCTTTTTTTATTAAAATTAATATGTTTTATTTTTTCTTTATTTTTTTCTTTATGACGATAATACATAATACTCATAACAGCATAACTTAAAGGCATAGATAAGGAAGCAAAGATTATTAAGGATACGGCTAAAAAAATACCTATAATCGTAATAAAAACACTACCTATTATCATAACCCTACTAAGTAATTTATAGATAAGATATATTAAAGCTACTCCCATTAAAACAAAAACTAAATACAAAGCATAAATAATTCCTTGGGTAACTACTAACTTAATTAAATCTTTTATTCTACTATTTTCACTTAATTTAATACTTCTTTTCCTGGCTTCTTTAAAATCACAATTTTCTAAAACATAATAAAATATAGCATATAACCAGCGTAATAATAATACTATTAATAACCCAAAACATCCCCAAAATATAATCATAAATAATATATTATTATTAATATAATCCATAATAAATTCTGGTATATTTATAGAAGAAATAAAGCCAGAAACAACCCCTATATTTAAAAATGGTATTAAAAATAATAACATAAAGGCTAAGACTATATTTTTGGACCTAAAAACTTCCCAAGACTTTCTAAAAGATATTGAGATTACTTCCTTTAACTCAATCTTTTTTTCTTGATATGAGGCATCTAGTATAATAATTATTGTTGATAAATCAAAAAAAGTATATACCAACATAAATAAGATAAGTAAAATTACCATTATTATTACAATAGGATTACTAATAAAACTAAGTATATTTTCTAAAGTTAGATACTCATATCCTGTAATTTTCATAATTATATTAAAAAGATTCAAAAATAAAGGAGCAAATATTAGAAAACTAGTAACTTTGAATCCAGCTTGAAAAGTAACTAACTCTTTAAAATTATAAAGTAACATATTTTTTATTTTATTTATCATAAACTTCCTCTTAAGACTTATCCAGTATAACATTAACTTTAAAAAAATAACACTACTTAAGTGCTATTTTCTAATTGTTTTATCTTGATAATTTTCTTGTTATATTATTACTTTGGTCTAAATTATTTTCTAAATCCAATTCTTTAAAATTATACAAACTAAAGTTTTCATAAGGTACTGTTAAAATTATTTTACAAGCCAAACCATTTGGTGCTAGAAAACATCCATCTGGTACCGTCACCGTATGCGTATTAGTTTTTTGATCAAACTTGGCTATTAAACTAGTATAACTTCTACTCTCTACAACTCTAGAACGTATAAATTCAACAAATAAAGACTCATCAATCTTATACAAACCATCTTCAGCATCATAATAAAAAGTTTTAAACAAATCTTTTAAATCATTTTCTTTAAGATTATCAGCAATTACTTCCTTTTTAACACCATCTCTATCTTCTAAAACAACCGCATTTTCTACATTTTTACCAGCCGGACCAATATATTTAATTTTTTCAACATATTCTCTAGCAAAATTACTGCTATCCTCATTATCTATTACATCATTATTTTTCTTAGCCTCTTTTAGTAATAGAAAATTATTTTTAGACATAATTCCCGTACCAACATTTTTACAGGCAAAAGTAATATCTTCCATTTTCCAATTATCATTTTCATCTCTAATAATACATGAATCATAATCTTTTTTTAGGATACTATCATCAAATTTTTCACCATTTTTAGCATCTTCAAGCACATCATAACGGAAGTATTTCTTTTCTAAATTTCCACATTTAGCACTACTATTTCCTTGTTCGGTCATTGCTTTTGCTAATTGATGTTTAACCGCTGCCTCCTCAAGTCCTAATCCAAGTTCAATTCTTGTAATTGGACATTTTTCTTTACTATGCATTGTTTTTTCACATTTAAAACTTACCAATGAGGCTGCCATAGCAAAACCACACAATGATAAAGCCGCATATTTTTCGATATTTTCTTTATTAATTTTCATTCTTAATACACTCCTATGTGCAAAATATACTATCACATTTAAAATTTAATATCAATAAGATAAATTAAAAAAAACAACACTGTTTAAGTGCCATTTTTATCTATTATGATTAATTACTTTTTTTAATTGAAAATCAGGTTCAGATTCAGAAATATCTTTTGTTTCAAATACTAAAGAATCTTTAGTACCATCACTATAGTAAGTAGTAATGCCATTTTCTCCCTTTGAATATTCATTAGTATATACTTCTTCTAAGCCATTTTCATAAATTTTATGAAATTCTTCTGTATAAGTAATTTGCCCATAAATTGAGCCCACAATTAACTTTTCTTCTTCATTAGTATCTTCGCTGTATTGTTTACTATAATAATCCTCGGCTAAATGTGTTAACTGATGTTCTGCTCCTCTCGGAATCTCATAATCTAACTCTGCATTTTTATAATTTGGTAACATATTAAGCAATTTAGTTACAGGACATAACTCTTTAGAGTGGTCAGTTTTTTTGCAACCAATAGCAAGTCCCACTGGCGTCCCTACTATCGCCGCTAAAACTACTCCTGCTGTAAATCTTTTAATATTTTCTTTATTAATTTTAATATTCATCTTTTCTCCCCCTTTAGGTAACTGTTATTATACGCTTTAATTTTTCAAAATCAAGTCCCAATTATTTAGAAAAATCCAGTGTTATTAGTTCTTTACTAGTCCCATCTTTAAAATAAGTAGTAATACCATATAGACCTCTAAATTGTTCCCCAATTTTAACTTTTTTCTCACAGGTTCCATCTTCTTTTAAAGTAAATCCTTCTGGAGCCTCATAATATAAATGACCAGCCTCATCGCAATTTACAAGAGCCTCAGTTGTATAGATATTATAAACTGGTTCAATAATTTCTCCATATTCTATTTTATCTATTTCAACTTTATCTTCCCCATAAGCAATCGTCATGTTTTTTATTTGATGTTTACTCATTAATTTCGATTCTGGATTAATATAATAGACAATATTTAATATTTTAGTAACTGGACATACTTCTTTCGTATGGTCAGTATGGATACATTTAACATATATCCCTATAAAACTAATGGTTAATATCATTAAAATACCAATAGTTAATAAAATAATCCCTTTTTTCTTCTTATTCACTGCAACCAATCCCCCTTGGTTGAGGCTTATACTACCACTTTCGTTTACAAAATGCAACCATTTTTAATTCTAGTAATTTTTACTTATATAGTTTCAATATCTTCTAAATATCTAATTGCTTCCCAATACTTGAGAGATCTTTTTCTATCCTTATCAGTTACTTCATCTAATCTAGTTAAATCTCTATTATGTTCCAAGTCTTTTATTTTTACTTTGGTTGCCAACTTATTTGTTTTAACTCTTTTAATATACATAACATAATCATCATTTTCTTTCTTTGTTAATACTCTTAAAGCCGCAATTATATCGTCATTAAAATATTTACTTAAAATTTCTAAAGTAATATCACTATCTTCTATAACATCGTGTAAAAGTGCTACTACGCAAGATTCTTCACTATCCATTTGTTCAGCAATATGAATAGGATGAAATATATAAGGAACACCCGCTTTATCAGTTTGACCTTCATGAGCCTTATAAGCAATTTTACTGGCTAATCTTGTTAACTTCGTATTTATCATAAAACAATCTCTCCTAAACTTCTATTTAAATTTTATCAAAAATAAAAAGTAAGTAAATACT
>CAKORQ010000013.1 GCA_934101445.1 uncultured Bacilli bacterium
TAGTAAAAAATATGTAAAAAATGTGGATAAAACTTGCAAAATAAAAAACTTAATAGTAAAATGAAAAAAGAAGAGAGGAAGATGAATATGAAAAATATGAAGAAGTTTTTATTCTTATTTGTAGCTGTATTACTTACAACTGTAAGTGTAAATGCTATGTCTAAGGATGAATTAAAAGACAAACTAACAAAATCTTACACAATCAACGGCGTAACTTACCAATTAAATAATGGTAATGCCAATACAGTAAAAAGTTATTTAGAACAAAACGAAGTTAGTGAAGCAGACTGTGATTATATCGCTAGTCAAGTTGATAAGGCTGTCGAAATTATCAAAAATGCTAATGTATCTGATTTATCTAAATTAAGTACAAGTTCTAAAAATGAACTTAAAGCATTAGTAAATAATGTTGGTGCTAACACTAAAGTTCCAGTAAGTATTAATAATGGAAAATTATTCGTTGGTTATGTAGATGAACCTACTAAAGCATTCTATAATGATAAAGTAAATGTAAAAACAGATGTTAAGTATACTAATGGAAATTTAGTAATTACAATTGCTTCAGTAGTTGCTATTATCGGAATCGCAACAATTGCTGTTAAAGCAAAAAAACAAAATGCTTAATTTACTAAAAAAGAGTGGGAAAGTGATTGTTAGAGAGTTAGCAATCGCTTTTTTCTTTGCTTCCCTTTTAGTCTTGCTTGTTAATTTTACTTTAAAAGATAAAATAGCTACCTATATTAATTTATTTAATAAAGTAGCCATTAAAAGTACTACTAAAACTTCTAGTGATTTATCTAATATTAAAATTGATTCCGAAACAAAAAGACTAAGCCCAATTCCGGCTTATGGTGAGGCTTTTGGTACCATTAATATTCCAGAGATAGATAGAACAATAAACCTATATAATGGAGATTCTTTAAGTATTATTAGAAATGGTGCCGGACGTTATATTGGTTCTTTCTTTCCAGGTGAGGGGTTACCCATTATTATTGCCGCTCATAATAATATGCGCCACTTTGGACTTATTACTAAATTAACAAAAGGTTCTTTAATCCACATTGATACTTATTATGGCAAATATACTTATGAAGTATATGATTATGAAATCTTAAAAGATAGTGATTTAAATAAAAGATTTCAAACTTTCTTAGAAGAAGATGGGGAAAGAGTTTTATTTTATACTTGCTATCCAATT
Organism: uncultured Bacilli bacterium; assembly: GCA_934101445.1. GTDB lineage: Bacteria > Bacillota_I > Bacilli_A > RF39 > UBA660 > CAG-605. The sequence continues at coordinate 1,199 of CAKORQ010000013.1, forward strand.
AACGGGGTAGGCTATAGATATCAAAGATATGTGGTATATGCTAAAAAAATAGAAGGGAAAGACTTATGAGATTATTATTAAGTTATATAATGAAGTTTATTCAAAGTATTAGTTTCTTTCTTTTATCTTTAAGTCTAATTCTAATACTTACGGTATTTAATGAAGATTATGTCTTAGATCTATTAAATAATCATAATTATTATCAAGAATTATATTCTAATACTTTAGAAGAAGTATCATATTACTTAGAACAATCGGGATTAAATGAAGCGGTATTAAATAATGTTATATCGGTTAAATCTTTAAAAAAAGAAATAATAACGACGATTGATAATCTTTATACTAATCAAAAAATAACGGTTAATACGGAAGAATTTCAAAATAATTTAACTACCAATATAAATAACTATATCAAAGATAATAACATTAGAGTAGATAATAAAGATGCGGTTAATATCTTAACTAAAAAATTGGTTAATATTTACGAAGAAGAAGTATCATATAATAATGCTTTTGAAAAAGTAAGACCAATATTTAATAAGACTTATAAGTTAACAAAAATAGTATTATATTTAAGTATTATTATATCTATTATTACTTATTTAATTAATAGATATGTTTTTAAAGATCGAAATATAATAGCCTCTTTATTTACTAACTTTGTTATTTTAGGGGGATTAGTTTTATATATTAAGTATACTATTGATATAAATAATATTTTCTTTTATAATACTTCGATTAGTAGTATTTTAATGGAGTTTATAAATAGTGTTTTAAAGTGTATGTTAGTAACGGGGATAATATCTTTTTTCCTAGGACTTTTTATCGTCTTTACAACGACGGGTACTTTTAAAAAGTTAAGACAAAATAAAAAAGTGTTTCATAGTATCTTAGTAATAATTTGGATGTTTGTAATCTTTAATTTTTCTAGTCAAAATGGTCCTAAATCAACAAATACTAGTGATGTGGTTACCAGTATGGTTGTAAATGTAACAACCAGTGTTACTAATAAAAACGTTTCTAGAGAAGAAGTGAAAAAAAGAGTAGAAGATAGTACTTTTTTAGTAAGAAAGACAGCACATTTTACAGAGTATTTAATTTTAGGTATTTTAGTATTGCAATTACTAAGTGATTATACGAAGATTAATAAAAGAATATTAATTGTAAGTTTAATTATTTGCTATTTATATGCGATAAGTGATGAAGTTCATCAAATCTTTATTCCCGGAAGAACGGCTAAGGTTTTAGATACTTTTATAGATGGAGCTGGTTCTTTAGTAGGTATTACTATTTATAGTATTTATCAAAGAAATGTCTTAAAATGTCGGATTTTGTCGAACGATAATTAGTTAAAAAAATAAGTGGGTAAGTTATAATAACTATAAGGAGATAAATATGTTATTAATAATTTTAATCGGTTTTATTCTATTCATGCTATGGTGTATATTAAAAGTAAGTGCCGAGGCCCAAAAATTAGAAGAAAAAATGTTAAAAAACACAATGAAATCAAAGAAAAATTAAGAATTAAAATGTATGCAATTCTTCGTATTTATTCTTGCAATTTGTTGTGTTTTTTGCTTGCCATAAAGAGTAACTTATTATATAATAATGGAAGTTAAGAGGGAATATATGGAAGAAATTAATTTAAAAGAATTGTTTGACTATTTTGTGAGCAAATGGTTTATAATTGCAATTACAGGGTTGGTTTTTGTTATTGTGGGAGCATCCTATACGGTGTTTTTAAAGACTCCAATGTATAATTCTTATACAACAATGGTTTTAACTACCAATAATGAAAATACTAATACTAATCAGACAATTACTCAAAACGATATTACTTTAAATAAAAATTTAGTATCAAATTATAGAGTAATTATGAAATCACATAGTATCTTGAATCAAGTAATAAATAATTTGGAATTAAATATGTCAGTTGAACAACTAAAAAAACAAGTAAATGTTACTACTGAAGATGATACGGAAATAATTCGTATTTCTGTTAATAATGAAAATGGGGACGCAGCACGAGATATTGCTAATGAAATAGCAAGGGTATTTTCAAATGATGTGGCTAGATATTATAGCATTAAAAATGTAGCAATCGTTGATTATGCCGAGGCCGCAAATAATCCTTATAACATAAGTTTACTTAAAACTACCGTTTTAGCATTACTTGTTGGGGTAGTACTTGCTTGTGCCGTAATATTTATTATGTTCTATTTTGATACCACTATTAAGAGCGTTGAAGAAATAGAAAATAAGATTGGCTTACCAACGCTTGGGGTTGTACCAATTAAGCATACCTTAAAAGAAAAGAAAGGAAAAAGAAAATGAATAATGAACTTATAGTTGCTAATAATCCTAAAAGTGGGGTCGCTGAGGCCATTAAAACTATTCGTACTAACCTTTTGTTTTCCTCTGTAGATGAACCCGTAAAATCAATTTTAATGACTAGTTCCATGAGTGGAGAAGGAAAATCTTTTGTAAGTGCCAATCTTGCGGTTGCTTTTGCTCAAACCGGGGTTAAAGTGTTGATTGTGGATTGCGATTTACGCCGTGGTAGACAACACAAAATATTTAATATTGATAATGAACAAGGTTTATCTAATCTTTTATTAGATGATGTCGATAAAAATTATAAAAAATATATTAAAAAAACAAGATATGAAAACATTTATGTTTTACCAATGGGAATTGTGCCCCCAAACCCAAGCGAACTTTTAGCCTCGACTAAAAATAAGCAATTGGCTAAAATTTTAAAACAAAAATTTGATTTAGTAATTTATGATGGGGTACCAGTTGGTGGGTTAACTGATTCTATTATTATGGCTGATTTAGTAGATAAAATTGTTATTGTATCGGCCTATAAGGTAACACCAGTAGAATTTTTAGCCAACACTAATAAAGCCTTAGAAAAATTCAAGGATAAAATCGCTGGCGTAATTTTAAATAAATTTCCATCGTCAAAAGATCATTATTATAGTAAGTATTATAGTTAAAGTATTGGAGTAGTTTATGATAGATATACATAGTCATATTCTACCTAATATTGATGATGGTTCCAGATCCTTAGAAGAATCTATCAAAATAATTAAACAGGCTGTTTCTAATGGAGTAACTGATATTATTGTTACTCCACATTTTATATTAGGTAGTAGTTATAATAAAGAAAAAAAAGATAATAAGAAATTATTAGCTGAACTTAAGGACAAAGTAGAAAGTGAAAATATAGATGTCAATCTTTATTTAGGAAATGAAATATTTGTTGATATTGAAATGGTAAGTCTTTTAATAAAAAAGAAAATTGCTTCCCTTAATGATACTCGTTATGTGTTATTTGAATTACCAATGAATAATGAATACAAAAATATTAGAAAGACTTTGTTTGATTTGCAAAGGGCTGGTTTTGTGCCGGTAATTGCTCATCCAGAACGTTATAAAATAATTAAAGAAAATCCGAAGTTAATAGAAGAATGGATAGAGGCGGGAGCCGTGTTTCAAGGTAATATAGGTTCTTTATTAGGGCGTTATGGTAAAGAGGCTAAAGCCACTTTAGAAATATTATTGAGACATGAGGCTATAACTTTTTTAGGCAGTGATACCCATCATAATAGTGATATTTTTTACCAAAACTTACCTAAGGTTAAGAAAATTCTAAAGAAAATAATTAGTGATGATTATATTGATGAGTTACTTACTGTAAATAGCAGAAAAGTTTTAAGCAATGAAAAAATAAATTTAAGAGAAATGATACCTCTTAAGAAAAATGTCTTTGGCCAATATAAATAAGCCTCGTTTGAGGCTTATTTACACCTTTAGAAAGTAGTTGATAATATGAACTCAAAAATAAATGCTTGTATCACTGGGTTTGCTATTGGTGAGGCTTTTGGGTTACCACTTAATTATAAGAAAAAAGAAAAATTGATAAATGCACCGGTAACTAAGATGATGACCTGTGAAAATCTAGATATTCCTGTGGGAACATGGGGGAGTGGGACTTCAACTATTTTAGCCACTATTGAGGCTATTATTACGCAAGGAAAAATTGATTATAATAAAATTGCTGATAATCTTCTTTTATGGTATAAAACGGCTAAATATACCGTAACAGATACTTTAATTGATATTGATTTTACGAGTAAACACGCCTTAAATAGATACTTTGAAGAAAAAACTGATGCCACCAAATTAGGGGGAACAGGTTATAGCGATTGTGGAAATGAATTTCTACCGAGATTATTACCAATAGCATTCTATCTTTACTATACTAAAGCCCGGGATTACACGATTCATTCGGTAGTGAAAAATGTAACCTTTATAACCCATCATAGCGAGATTCCGGCCATGGCGGCTTATATATTTACTAAATATATTATCTTTTTACTTCGAGGAACAGATAAAAAAGCCAGTTTTAGTATGTTAAAGAATTTAGATTATACAATGTATTTTAAAACCGAAACCGTAAGAGAATTTGATCATCTTTTAAAAGATAATATTTATAATTTACCTTTGGAAATGATTAATTCTAATAATTATGTAGTAGATACCTTAGAGGCGTTCTTTTATTGTTTTATAAATTCCAAGACCTTTAGTCAAGCCTTGATTGGAGCGGTAAATCTAGGGGGGCAAGCCTCAATTTTAGGTGGGTTGTGTGCTAGTGTATCGGCAATTTGCTATGGTTATGATAGTATACCAGAAAAATATTTAGATAACTTACAGAAAAAAGATTACTTATTAAAAATGGGTAATGATTATGAAACAACTTTAGATATATTATAAAAAATTAAAAAAAGTTAAAAAAGTTAAAAAAAGTACTTTACAAATAGTAAAAAGAATGGTATGATTAAATTACTTAATAGTAGAGAAAGTACTGCTGTTAGAAGTAAGAAAGATTCTTACTTAATTAATAATAAATGTTATATTTATTTAATGATTTTTTTAAAACCCTTTGATGGTTTGTTACAGTACTAATACTCATTTATCAATCTATTAAGTATATGCTGCATATGTGGAATATTGATAAAAATATATGACTTTTATCTGTCAATATGAGTTATATATTAGGAAATCCACAACCAAGATAATAGTTTGACAGACTAGTTATCTTCGTAAAAAGACCTACTTAGATTAATTCTAAGAGGTTTTTTCTTTTCTTTAGAAGTATATTATGCTACAATACTTAAAGACAGTTGGCTAGAGGGTAGTAGTATGCAGAGTAATAACTTTTTAAATTATCTAACCACAATTAGTGATGAAGATATTAGAAAATATATAAATAGTAAAATTAGGTATTATCAAAATACTTATAAAATAAATAAAAGTTTAGGAGTAATAAGTCCGCTTAAATATTCACTACCTTATTATGGGTTTGTAACTAGTAATATTAAAATAAGATATAACTTAGAAAATGACTATTATTTAATTAGAAATAATAATTACCTTTATGAATTTATTAAATATTTACAAATAAATAAAATATATAATAATAATGAGGCTATTTTAATATTACCAGTTTTTTTGGAAAATTATTTAGGAAGAAAGACTAGTAGATTAAAAAGAAGAGAAGACGTTTTAAATAAAGAAAGTGATAAAGAAATAATTCTAAATGATATAGAAGATTTAAAAGAAATGAATGTTGCTACTTCTTTAGAATATAGTCTTCTTGCTCAAAATATATTAACTTTCTTAGGATATGATGCTATATTTTTGATTGGATCGTATAAGAAAATAAGTGTTAATGATTTTTATAGTTTTAACGTTATTATGATTGATAATAATTATTATTTATTTGATTTTTATAATCCTATTAATGTATATGATAAAACAGGAGAGATAGTAAATAAACAACCTTATCAAGTAAAGATAAATAATGAAGATATTGATTTATTTTTTCAAGGATTAAGACCATTAGTATTAAAAGAGTATAAAAGGGTATTAACTAATCATTTATATCAACAAGTTAATACTAATGATTATAGAACTTATATTTTAAATGAAATATGTAATTAAGAACTAATTCTAATAATAAAAGAGGGATTTTCTAACTTTTTTAGATAAATTAAAAAGAATTAGTTGTTTTTTTATAGTCTTTTTCCTATAATGAAAATGGTGATTTAAATGAAAGATTTACGCGTTGTATTTATGGGAACTCCAGATTTTGCGGTTCCAGTTTTAAAAAAATTAATCGAAAATACTAATGTTTGTTTGGTGGTAAGTCAACCCGATAAAGAGGTTGGCCGTCATAAAATTTTAACGCCAACCCCAATAAAAAAAGTGGCTGTTGATAACAATATTTCGGTATTTCAACCTAGTAAGATAAGAAATGATTACGATGCTATAATAGAGGCTAAACCAGATATTATAATAACTTGTGCTTATGGGCAAATTATTCCTAAGGTATTACTGGATTTACCAAGATTAGGGTGTATTAATGTTCATGCTTCTTTACTTCCTTATCTTAGAGGTGGGGCTCCCCTACATCATGCAATAATTGATGGTTATAAAGAAACGGGAGTTACTATTATGTATATGGATGAGGCTATGGATACTGGGGATATTATTAGCAGCGTTACTTATAAAATAAATGATACGGATAATGTTGGTAATATTCATGATAACTTAATGGAAATGGGCGCTAAGTTATTAATAGAGACTTTACCTAGTATTATAAGTGGTACCAATATGCGAATTAAACAAGATAATGAGAAGGCTACTTATGCATATAATATATCAAGAAGTGATGAACACTTAGATTTTACTAAAGAAGGAATAACTATTGATAGAAAGGTTAGAGGCTTAAATCCGTGGCCACTTGCTAATACTTGTTTAGATGATGAAGAAGTTAAAATAATAAGTGGGTATTTTGTTAAGGGTAAAAGTGTTCCTAATGAAATAAATGTGGTTACTAAAGATACTTTAGGCATTGGTTGTCGTGATGGTATTTATTATGTAACAGCAATTAAACCAAGTGGTAAAAAGATAATGGATATTAAGTCTTATTTAAATGGAATTGATAAAGATAAATTACTGGCAAAAAAAATAAGTTAGAAAAAATAATTATTTAAATGGGTGGTTTTATATGGTAGTAAATAATAATGATGATGATAAGTTAAAAAAGAAAATAATGGTTAACATGATTACAGCCTTAAGAGGAATAGGGGGTATTTTACTCGTACCTATATTTAACATATATGGAAGTATTCCGGCAGCCATTTGGTTTATTTCTTTTATGGCAACTGATTGGATAGATGGTTATTTAGCCCGTAAATACGAAGTATCTAGTTTTTTTGGGGCTTTAATGGATGGAATGTTTGATAAATTATTTGGAATTATATCCTTTTTACTTTTAGCCAGTATCAGCCCTAGTTATATGATTCCTTTATTATTTGAGGCTGGTATTTTAAGTTATGGTCTTTATAGTGCTTCTAAGGGTAATAATGTTAAATCAACTATTATTGGAAAAACTAAGATGTGGTTTTTAGCTGTATCTGTGTTACTAGGGCTTTTAAATACTAATTATAAGGCTTTAGAATGTTTACTACAAACTATTAATTTAAATAGTGTTTCTCTAGATAACTTCATAAAATTAGAACAAGTATCTAGAAAGTCTTTAATAGGAATGGAAGCCTTAAGTTTAACTAGTTATATTGTAAAAGATAAATTAGAAGATAAAAATAATAAAAATAAAGTACCTTTAAAAGTAAAGGATATTAAAGAAGTAATATTAACCAGAGATAATGCTATTAAAAAAGAAATAGAGTACCGTTTATTTGATACTAAGTATTATGAAGAAAATAAAGATAAACCATTAAGTTTATTACTTACTTTAAAAAAACATGAAAATAGTTAGGATACTTAATAACTTGCAAAATACTTTTAAATATGGTAAAAACTTATTAGATAGAAAATGGTAAGGAATAAAAATTATGATAGGAATGGTAATAGTAAATTATAATGATTATGAAACAACAAAAAGATTATTAGATAATGTTAAAGGTTATAAAATCTTAAAAGAAATAGTGGTAGTTGATAATAAAAGTACCGATGATTCATTAATTAATTTACAAAAGATAAAAAATAAAAAAATAACTATTATCGATAGTGGTAATAATAAGGGGTATAGTTATGCTCTAAATGTTGGGTGCAAATACTTAATTGAAAAATATAGGGAATTAAATATTGTAATTTCTAATAGTGATATTATTATTGATAGTGAGAATGACATAAAAGATTTAAATAGTTATATAAGTAATAAAAATGTTATAGTAGGACCTACTATTATTCAAGGTAATGATTTAAATAGAGGATTTAAAATACCAACACCTTGGCAGGATATTAAACAAAATATTGTTTTCTTTGGTAAGCGGGTATTAGCTAAGGAGTTAAGTTATCCTGATAATTATTATCATAAAGATATAAGTAAAGTTGATACGGTATCAGGGTGTTTCTTTATGATATCTAGTAAACATTTAGAAGATATGGGTTATTTTGATGAAAATGTTTTCTTATATTATGAAGAAAATATTATGGGAATTAAGACTAAAAAGTTAGGTAAGAATATTATTGTTTGTAATAATGTTGATGTTATTCATGACCATTCGGTTTCTATAGATAAGAGTTTAAAAAGAATTAAGAAATATGATATCTTAAAGATTAGTCAAGAATATTTTGAGAAAAAATATAATCATGCTAATAAGATAGAATTATTCTTTTTAAAAGTATTTAGATATTTAACGAGAATTTTATTATTAATAAAGTATGTAATTGATTAGGATTAGAAGTTCTAGTCTTTTTTTATTTTTACTTAAGGTAAAACAATATAATTAGGGGTGAAATTTAATTGGAAATTTTTAAAATAAAGGTTTTTTAAATAGAAAATATATGATAACATAGTAAGTGTACCAATGATAGCAAGTATTTAATATTAGGGATTTGGTATAATAATTATAAGGATGATGATAATGAAAAATAAAAAGAATGATATAGCTATAGATGTTAATCATGTTACTAAGACTTTTAAACTTTATTCCGATAAGCCACAGACACTAAAAGAAAGATTAGTTCGAGGGTGGAAGAATAAAACCGAAGAAAGAGTGGTTTTAAAAGATATTAATTTAGAAATAAAAAAAGGGGAAACTGTTGCTTTAATTGGGGTTAATGGTAGTGGTAAATCAACATTACTTAAATTAATGACCAAGATAATTTATCCTAATAAAGGAACTTTAAAAACTTATGGTAAGTTAACTTCTCTTTTAGAATTAGGAGCGGGATTTCATCCCGATTTTACAGGGAGAGAAAATATTTATTTTAATGCGGCTATCTTTGGGCTAACTAAAAAAGAAATAGATGAGAGATTAGAAAGTATCATTGAATTTAGTGAACTAGGGGATTTTATTGATAGTCCGGTACGTACTTATTCATCAGGTATGTATATGCGTCTTGCTTTTAGTGTAGCCATTAATGTTGATGCTGAGATTTTACTTATTGATGAGATTTTAGCTGTAGGGGATCAACATTTTCAAGATAAATGCTTTGCTAAGTTAGAAGAGTTAGCCAAGAGTAAGATGACCATTGTTATTGTAAGTCATAGTCTTGATTCTATTAAGAAATTATGCAATCGGGCTATTTGGATTAATGAAGGAGTCGTTGCTAGGGATGGTAATTGCAGTGATGTCATAGATGAATATTTGAAAGTTTGTGGGTAGGTGAAGAATATGAATGTATTTAAAGAATTATATCAATATCGAGAATTATTAAAAACTAATGTTAAAAAAGATATAAGAGGTAAATATAAAGCATCATTTTTAGGAGTTTTATGGTCATTTATAAATCCCTTGTTACAAGTAGTGGTATATGCCATTGTGTTTCCTTATATTATGAAAGTACAGACTGAAAATTATTTGGTTTTCTTAATATGTGGGATTATTCCTTGGACTTGGTTTACAACAGTAATTAGCCAAGGGACTACTTGTATTACTAATAATGCTAATTTGATTAAAAAAGTATATTTTCCAAGAGAAATACTGCCTATATCGATAGTAACTAGTGGGTTAATTAACTTCTTAATATCATGTGTGATTATTCTTATTTTTGTATTACTAGGAGGCTGCGGTATTAGTTGGCATTTGATTTTCTTACCATTTATTGCTTTAATTCAGTACATAATATCACTTGCTATTATTTTCTTACTTAGTGCTTTTAATGTATATGTTAAAGATGTTGAATATATGGTAACCTTTATAATAAACTTATTTTTCTATGCAACACCTGTATTATACTCAACAGAAATGTTTCAAGGTTCATGGATGATTTGGTTATTTAGACTAAATCCAATGGCTCATTTAATTAATGCGTATCGTGATATATTCTATGTTCATAGAGTGCCTGCTCTTGGTAATTTAGGAATATTATTAATTATTGGGGTAGTTGCACTAGCATTATGTTATAAAGCATTTAAAAAACTAGAGAAAAGATTTGCTGAGGAAGTATAAAATGTTTAGCTTTATTATTTTACATTATAAGAATATTGAAGAAACTATTGAATGCTTAACATATTTACAGAAACTTGATTTAAAAGATGCTCATATTATTATTGTTGATAATAATACCTTATCTACTAGTGAGGAAAAGTTAATAAAAAGATTTACTAAAGATATTTTAAAATTAGATCAAAATTATGGCTTTGCTAAGGCTAATAACAAAGGTATAGAGTATGCTAAAAGGAAGTATAATTCTAAGTTTTATATTGTTATGAATAATGATGTTTATATTAGCGATAAAGACTTTTTAAATATTATT
>CAKORQ010000014.1 GCA_934101445.1 uncultured Bacilli bacterium
CTATTGATATTTATGGAGATGAGGCTCTTAGATGGCAATATGTTGAAAGTCTAATTAAAGATTTTTGTCAAACTTATAATTATGGTTGGATTAGAACGCCTGTATTTGAGGCAACTGAGTTATTTCACCGTGGGGTGGGGGAAACAACTGATATTGTAACGAAGGAAACATATGATTTTAAGGATAGAGGCGAGAGAAATGTTACTTTAAGACCGGAAGGAACAGCCGGAGTAGTTAGAAGTTATATCGAAAATAAAATGTATGGGGGGGCTACCCAACCGGTTAAATTTTTCTATCTTGAACCAATGTATCGCTATGAAAGACCTCAAAGTGGGAGATTAAGAGAATTTAGTCAGTTTGGCTGTGAAGTAATTGGCTGTGATGATGCTTATATTGATGCAGAAATTATTTCAATTCCGGTTAATCTTTTCAAAACTTTAGGACTTCGTAATGTTAAAGTAGAACTTAATTCCTTAGGAGATAAAGAATCAAGGGAAAACTATCGCGAGGCTTTAATTAATTATTTAAGACCACATATTGATGAACTATGTGATGATTGTAAGGTTAGATTAGAAAAGAATCCTTTAAGAATCTTAGATTGTAAAATAGATGGCGATAAGGAAATTATTAAGAATGCTCCAAAAACCATTGATTACTTAACTGCTGAGGCTAAAAAAAGATTTGAGGCTGTTAAACATTATTTAGATGTAATGGATATTGATTATGAAGTAAATCCTAAGATAGTTAGAGGACTTGATTATTATAATCATACAGTTTTTGAAATTATGGCGGATATCGAAGGCCTGGGTAGTCAAAGTACTTTAGCAGCCGGTGGACGTTATAATGGCATGATTGAAACTTTAGGAGGCCCAAGTACTCCAGCGATTGGTTTTGCTTGTGGTCTTGATAGAGTAATGCTTGCCTTAGCAAAAGAAGATATTGAGTTGCCGGTAAAAAATTGGGTTGATGCATATATTATGTATGTATCTGAGACGGAAAAAGATTATGCTGTTAATATTTGCCAAACTCTAAGATTAAATGGTTTTGATATTGAAATGGAAAACATGGGAAGAAGTTTAAAAGCTCAATTTAAACAAGCAGATCGTCTAAATTCTAAATTTTTGATTATTTTAAATGATGAAGATATAAATAATAAAATGATAAAAATAAAAGATAATATCACTAAAGATGAAGTTACTATTAGTGAAGATGAATTAGTTGATTATATAAATATGAATATGTAGGAGATAAATATGATACATTTTACAAAAGAAATGGTAGATAGTTATGCTGATAAATTACTTATTGGTTTAACTGCAGAAGAAAATAAAATGGTTTTAGATGAATTTGCGGAAATTGATCGTAATATCAATATTATCAATGCTATTCCTAATATTAAAGATGTCGAACCCATGAGTTATTGTCTTGATAATATGGAATGTTGTTTAAATGATGACGAAGCCGAAGAGACGGTGCCAATTGAAGAATTATTAAGAAATAGTGGTAAAAAAATTGGTCGTGAGGTTGAAGTAGTAAAGGTAGTTGGTGAAAATGTATAATGAATTAGATATTGTAAAATTACATGAAATGCTAAAAAACGGCGAAATTACTTCCGAGGAATTAGTAAAAGAATCATTAAAAAAATCTAAAGATATTGAAGAAAGATGTAATGCCTTTGCCCTTATCTTAGATGATGCTAAAGAAAGGGAAGTAACTGATAGTTTACTTAGTGGTATTCCTTATGGGATTAAGGATAACTATTCGACCAAAGATATCGAATCTTGTGCTTCAAGTAATACTTTAACTGGTTATGTTCCCTTCTTTGATGCTACTGTTATTGAAAAATTAAAGAGTGCCGGAGCGGTGGCTACTAATAAGACTGCCATGGATGAGTTTGGAATGGGCGGAACTGGTACGACAGCAAAAACCGGCATCATTAGAAATCCTTGGGATACTAGAAGAATGTGTGCTGGCTCTTCAAGTGGATCAGCAGCGGCTGTTGCAGCCGGGGTTTATCCTTATGCTTTAGGAAGCGATACTGGAGACTCTATTCGCAAACCAGCGGCTTATTGTGGGATTGTTGGGTATAAACCTACTTATGGAATGATTTCAAGATACGGTTTGTTTCCTTTTGCTTCTAGTCTAGATCATTGTGGGGTTTTAACAAGAAATGTTACAGATGCAGCAATTGTAACTGATGTTATTAAAGGCCAAGATGAAAAAGATATGACTTCTTGGAATAGTAGTAATATCAATTTGTATGCCAATTTAAAAGATGATTTAAAGACTAGAAAACTATGCTATGTAAAAGAAATTGTTTCTTTAGATAACTATGAGAATCCTAGTGAAGAATTAAAAAGTCATTTAAATAACTTTATGCAGGTTATTAATAATTTAAAAAATAAGGGGGTTGAAATCGAAGAAGTTAGCGTTGATAAAACGTTATTAGATGCAGTGGCTTCTTGCTATGTAGTAATTTCTTGTGCTGAGGCTACATCGAATATGTCTAATTTAACAGGGATTAACTTTGGCCCAAGAGGATGTGCTAATAACATTTATGAGGCAATGAAAGACCACCGTACTAAGGGTTTTTCTCCATTAATTAAGCGAAGATTTGTTATTGGTTCGTATGTTTTACAAAGAGAAAACCAAGATAAATACTTTAATAATGCTAAACGTGTTCGCCGATTAATTGTTAATAAGTGGAAAGAATTATTTAAAAATTATGATGCCGTTATTTTGCCTGTTGGCAGTGGTCCGGCTCCTTTCTTAGAAAAGTCACAAAACACTTTAGCAGGTGGGTCTAAAATTTTAGAAGAACACTTACAAATAGGGAACTTTGGCGGCTTTCCTTCAATCACAATCCCTGATGGTTTTGTAAACGGATTACCAGTTGGTCTAAATATTACCGGAAATTGTTATGAAGACCAAACGGTTTTAAATATTGCTTACGGTATTGAAAAAACAATGAATTATAAAAATCAAATTGCCAAGGAGGTTTCTCATGAATAATGATTTACAACTTGTAGTTGGTATTGAAATGCACTGCGAATTAAAAAGTCATGCTAAAGTCTTTTCTAAAGGTATAAATGGTTTTAGCGATACAGCAAATGTCTTTGTTTCTCCGATTGATATGGCTTTTCCCGGCACTTTACCAATTGTCAATAAAAAATGTGTTGGTCATGCTATTAAAATGGCTCATATCTTAAATTGCCAAATTGCTGAGGTTATGCAGTTTGACCGTAAAAACTATTATTATCCGGATTTACCTAAAGGTTATCAGATTACGCAATGCACTAATCCTGTAGGCATTAATGGAAAGTTAGAAATCCCTGTAGGAGAAGGTTCAATAGAAGTTTTAATTCATGATATCCATTTAGAAGAAGATTCAGCCAGTTTGGACCATTTTGATAAGATGACAACAATCGATTATAACCGGGCTGGGGTGCCACTTTTAGAAATTGTTACGGAACCTTGCTTTAATTCGTCTAAAGAAGTAATGGCTTTTTTAGAATATATTCGTGATTGTTATCGTTATTGTGATATTTCTGATGCTGATACGAAAAAAGGCCAAATTAGATGTGATGTTAATATCAATCTAAAAAAAGACGGTAAATATGTAACACCAAGAGTAGAAGTAAAAGGAGTTGACTTCCAAAATATTGAAGCAACTGTTAAATATGAAGAAACTAGACAAAGAGAAGCCTACTTAAATAATAAAGGAGAACAATTAGTTCAAGAAACGAGAAGATTTGATGAAGATACTAATACGACTATAAGCATGCGTACTAAAGAAGATGCTATCGATTATAAGTACTTCTTAGATCCTAATATTCCGCCTTATAAATTAGAGAAAACTTGGATTGAAGAGTTAATTAAGGAGATACCTAAACTACCTTTAGAACGAAAAAAACATTATATGAATGATTTAGGACTTAATGATTATGATGCTAGTATTTTAATCAAAGATAAAAATATTGCCGATTACTTTGAAAAATGTGTTATAATAGGTATAGATTCTAAGGTAGCCGCAAACTGGATAACAGTAAATATTGTTACTGAGTTAAATAAAACTGGAGAAAATATTAATGATTTCTTTATTACGCCAGAAATGCTAAAGCAAATAACTGAGGCAATAAAAAATAATGTATTATCTAGTAAACAGGCTAAAGAAGTATTTGCTAAGGCCTTAGAAAGTAAAAAAGAACCAAAAGAATTTATTTCAAAAGATAATGCCCAAATTTCTGATGAAGAAACATTAAGAACCATGATTAAAGAAATAATTGCTAATAATAAAGAACAGCAACAAGCTTATTTAAATGGTCGTAGTAACTTATTTGATTACTTTGTTGGTCAAGTAATGAAACAAACTAGAGGGAAAGCTAATCCTGTTATGACCAAACAAATTTTAAAAGAAGAATTAGAAAAATAAACAAAATCGGGTATTAAAGAATAAATTATGGGTATAAGAAAATTAAGACTAGGAGGTCTTTAATGAAGAAGAAAGTAATGTATTTAAGCCTGCTTATTGTAGTAGTCTTAGGTATAATTATAATCCCAATAAATATAAAGTTTAAAAAGGTGAAAGTTTATGAAAGTATGGTTGTCGTACCTAATATCGATTCCTATAAAACATTAACTTTAGAAGATATTGCTACTAATCAAATTAATGAAAATATTACTAAAAAGAAAGTTACTTATGAGTTTTATGCTAATATGTTTGGTATTGATTATGATACTTTAATTAATGAGATTCGTAATAATAATAAAACTGCTTTTAATGAATTAGATTTATTACAAACTGGTAATGAAAAAGTTTCTTTTGATGCTTCTTTGCTAGAATTTATTACTAATTTAGAAAGTAAGAAAAGTGAATTATTTAAAAGAGATTATGTTTATAAAAACTGTAGTAAAGACTATATTTATAATTTGATTGAGTATTTTGTCTCTTTAAATCCCAGTGTTGATGTTCAGACTGCCAAGGCTATTACTTGGATAGAAACAGGTAACTTAGGAGCCCAAAGTATGTTAAATAAAAATAATATCTTTGGGGGTATGAGTAATGGCCGTTTAACTAGTTATGCATCTATTGAATATGGTGTCTATAAATATATTATCTTGTTAAAAAATGGATATTTTGATCAAGGTTTACGCACTGTTGAACAAATTGGTTATAAATATAATCCCGCTGTTATAAATGGCGTTAAAATGGCTAATCCAACTTGGGTTAGTAATGTTAATACATATCGTAATAAATTTAGTGGTAATGTTACTATCGATTCAGTAGAAAAATTGCTAAATATATAAAGGTTACTTATGTAATCTTTTTTGTTTTTCTAGAAATAGGTAAAGAAGTTATATTTAATTTAAGAAAAATAATAAAAAATATTTAACTTTTTGAGGTCAAAATGGTATAATTTATCTATAAGAATAGAGGAGAATTAAGATGTTTGGAAAAATTAAATATATAACTGAAGGCGAGGCTCATGTCGAGTCTTTAGTGCAACCAGGTCAAGACGTTGACTTAATGAATAATAATGTCGTTTTTGAGGCTGAAAATCAAAGAATTTTAGGTGAAGTTGAAGAAGTAAATAATGATGTTATTAAGATAAGATTTTTAGGAGAATTTATTGGTGATAAGTATGTTAGTGGTGTTATTAGAAAACCAGTATTATCATCAAATATCAGACAAATTAATGACGAAGAATTAAAAAGTTTAATGGGTTCTTATAGTGATAAAACTTTTATCTTAGGGCAATCAGCAATTTATAAAGGACATACTGTTTATGTCGATATTAATGATTTACTTTCAAATCATATGGCTATTTTTGGAAACTCTGGTTCTGGTAAATCTTGTGGGGTTTCGAGAATGGTTCAAAATTTATTTTCAAATCCTGATTTCATTGCTTATAATGCTAATATCTTTATTTTTGATGCTTATGGTGAATATAAAACTGCATTTTCAAAATTAAATGAATTAAACCCTAATTATAGTTATAAATTTATTACGACTAATCCAACTGATCCAACCGATCAAAGATTAGCCTTACCAGTTCATTTATTAACTTTAGATGATATGACTTTGCTTTTACAAGTATCTAGTCATACCCAGATTCCTATTATTGAAAGAGCCTTAAAATTAGTTAAAGTGTTTGCTGATGTTTCTGACGAAGCAACAATGTATAAAAATCATTTAATTGCTAAGGCGTTACTGGCTATTTTATTTAGTAATGAAACTACAAAAGAAAAGAAAAATGAGGTTTTTCAAGTTATTCAAGTATGCCATACTAATGAATTTAACTTTGATACGGATATTCCTGGTGTTGGTTATACGAGAAAGTTTAGTGATTGCTTTGAAATAGATTCTCATGGTAATTTCGGAGAATCAGTATTAATTAATGAATATATTTTAAAATTCATTAACGACGATTTAGAAGGGCGAATAATGACTAAACCAGTGTATTATACCTTAAAAGACTTTGCTAGTGCTTTAGAATTTACCCTAATTAGTGAAGGCTTCTTACATAATGAGGCTATTAGAGATGATGCTAGTATTTTAAAGGTAAGATTAAATTCTATTTTAAATAGTAATGTTGGTTCATATTTTAATTACCCTAATTACATTACTTTAGAACAATATATTGCTTCTTTAGTAGCAACTCCTAATCGTAAAAAAGCCCAAATTATTAATATTAACTTAGAAGATATGGATGATACTTATGCCAAGGTTATTGTTAAAATCTATGCTCGTATGTTCTTTGAATTTGCTAAATCACGTACTCAAAGAGCAAGTATACCATTCCATTTATTCTTAGAAGAGGCTCACCGTTACGTTTCTAAAGATGCTGATACTTTCTTACTAGGTTATAATATTTTTGAACGTATTGCCAAAGAAGGCCGTAAATATGGAGTGTTACTTAACATTATTTCTCAGCGTCCGGTGGAAATTAGTGATACTGTTATTTCTCAGTGCAGTAATTTCTTAATATTTAAAATGACCCATCCTAAAGATATTGAATATATTAGAACTATGCTTCCTAATATTAGTCAAGATGTTATTGAAAAACAAAAGGTTTTACAACCTGGTAACTGTGTTGGGTTTGGAGGAGCCTTTAAATTACCAATGATTATAAAGCTAGAAATGCCCAATCCAATGCCATATTCAACTAACTGTAATGTTAATGAAAGATGGAAAATTCACGCTAATTAAGATTAAAGTTATAAAAATTTTAGAATAAATTAGAGATATTTTGGAATATTTTAAGAACTTTTAGGAAAAGGGCTTGCTTATAAAAGTATGATATGATAAACTTAAATTACCAAAGGAAAATTGGTTTATTTACATAAAACCGAGTAAGTGATTATACGGGAATCTAATTAAATTGTGGTGTTGAAAACTAAGACATTTGTACTTAGAATCCTAAAGCAATTTATGTGTATACCCACCTGCGATAAGCGGGCTTTTATCACAATAGACCAATCCTTTGGTTTTTATGTGGTATAAATTATTTCTTATATATAAAATAAAGGAGAATACTTAATGGAACAATATACAAGAATATTAAAACTGATAAATGAAGAACAATTAAAAGAACTGCAAAACAAGAAAATTGTTATTGTAGGAATTGGGGGAGTAGGAGGTTTTGCTTTAGAGGCTTTAACTAGGTTTGGCATTAAAAACATTACAATTATTGATAATGATACTGTTGATGTTAGTAATTTAAATAGACAGATAATTAGTAGTCATGAGGTTTTAAATCAGAATAAAACCGATGTGGCTTTAAAAAGAATGCTAAGCATAAATCCTTATGGCAATTTTAAGGCTTATAATATATTTTTAACACCCGATAATTTAGAAAAATATATTAGTAAAGATGTTGATTATATTTTAGATTGTTGTGATACTGTTACAACTAAAATTGGCTTGATAAAGTATGCCAAGTTGAATACAATACCTATTATTTGTGCTATGGGAACTGGGAATCGACTTGATGCTACTAAATTAGTAATAACAGACATATATAAAACTAATAATGATCCTTTAGCTAAGATTATGCGCAAATTATGTAGAGATAATAAAATAAAAAAACTAGATGTGGTAACAAGTAATGAACTTCCTATAAAAACTCATGATAGAACTCCTGGTTCTACGCCTTTTGTACCGAGTGTAGCTGGTCTTTATATGGCAAATTTTATAATTAATAAATGGTTAAAAAAATAATTTAATATATACAAAAAAAGAAATTAATGGTTAATATTAGTTTCTTTTTTCATTTCTTGATTCCCTAAATTAAGCGAATCTTCGTATTTACTATGGCGAGGATAATAATATTTTTTATTCTTAACATTATCAGGAAGATATTGTTGTTTAACCCAGTATTTAGGATAATTATGAGGATATTTATAATTTGGAGAACTTGTTTTAATATGTTCCGGAACTTCGCCAGTAGAGCCACTTCTAATATCATTTAAAGCATTATCGATAGCATTTTCACTAGAATTACTCTTTGGCGATAGCGCCATTTCCAAAACAACTTGAGCAAGAGGAATTCTGGCTTCTGGTAACCCTAATATTTCGGCTGCGTGGATGGCAGCCATTACTTTTGGACCAATGGAGGGATTAGCAAGACCAATATCCTCATAAGCAATAACGCTCATTCTTCGATATATAATATCTAAATCTTCAGCCTCGATTAATCTGCCTAAATAATATATAGCGGCATCGGCATCACTACCCCGAATAGATTTTTGAAAAGCGGAAATTATATCGTAGTGACCATCATCATCTTTATCAAAAAAGACCGAAGATTTAGAACTAATAGCCTTTATTGTATCTAGAGTAATGGTTTTATCTAAAACAGTCATATTAGCAACATCAAGTAAATTAATAGCGTTTCTAACATCGCCACTACTTAATTTAGCAATAGCGTGATAAGCCTCGTCAGATACCGTAAGTTCTTCTTTTGCACTAACACGTTTTAAGCAAGTAATAATATCAGCAAATTCTAACGGTTTTAGTTCAAAGATTTGACATCTACTTCTAATAGCGGGATTTATTTTGTGATAAGGATTACTGGTAGTAAGACCAATTAATATAATTAAACCTGATTCTACATAAGGAAGTAAAATATCTTGTTTATCTTTATTCATTCGATGAATTTCATCAACTACTAAGATTAAATCCTTATACATTTTGGCCTCTTCGATGGCAATTATGAAATCTTCTTTTTTAGAAGAGGTAGCATTTAAAAATTTATACTTTTTATCATAAGAATTAACGATAGCATAAGCAATAGAGGTCTTACCAATACCTGGTTTACCATATAAAATCATAGAAAATATTTTTTTATTTTTTACCATATTAGATAAAATTTTATTTTCTCCTATTAAGTGAGTTTGTCCAACTACTTCTTCTAAGCATTTAGGGCGATATTTGTTTGCTAATGTTTCCATATATAATGATAATTACTTAATTTAAAGCAATTCCTTTCTTTTAATAGTCTATATTATTATAACATACTGTTGTAATTTTATTAGGTTAATTTTATAATTAAAAAGGAATATATTAATTATTAAAAGACAAAGAAAGAAGAAAAAACTAATATTAAAAGTAAATGTAATTTTTTAAAAGAGGTAGGACATGTCCAAAATAAGTGAAAATAATAATTGTTTGAATGATGATTATATAAAGAAATATATTAATTATATAAGGTATGAAAAAAGACTTAGTAGTAATACTATTCTATCTTATTTAAATGATATTGAAAGATTATATAATTATAATAAAAAATATTATAATTTTGAAGAAAATGATATAAATAAGTATTTAAGTACTTTGGATTATTTAGATAATAAAAGTCTTGCCCATTCTATAACGGCTTTAAGGTCGTTATACAGCTTTTTAACTAAAGAAGGTATAATAAGTATTACGCCTTGTAAAAATATTAATATGCCGAAATTAAAGGCAAATTTGCCAGAATATTTAACTGCTGAGGAAATAAATAGATTACTTGATATAGATTTAAATAAACCAAATGATTACCGAAATAAGGCCATGTTAGAATTGGATTTTGCCACGGGTCTGCGTGTTAGTGAACTTGTTAATTTAAAGGTAAGTGATATTAACTTTTTTGATTGTTATTTAAGGGTTATAGGGAAGGGGAGTAAGGAACGAATTGTTCCTATCGATGATACGGCTTTAAAATATGTTAAAATCTATATTGATTATTATCGAAATGTTTTATTAAAAAATAAAGATAGTGAATATTTATTTATTTCTAGTTATGGAACAAAAATTACTAGACAAGCATTTTTTAAATTAATAAAAAGTGAATGTGAGAAAAAGAAAATAAACACGGAAATATCTCCCCATACTTTAAGACATACCTTTGCTTCGGTTTTGCTAAAAAATGGTGCGAATATAAGAGTCATTCAAGAACTTTTAGGTCATGAAGATTTAAAGACTACTCAGATATATACACATTTAATTAATGAAAAATTAAAAAAAGACTACGAAGAATATCATCCTCGTAGCCATAAGGAATAGAGCTATATTAAATTAAATTTCATCATTTAATTCATTGGCTCTAGCATGACATTTGCTATTATTTTTAGCACTATTGTGGCACTTAGAATCTCTTGCTTTAGATCTAGCGTTATTCTTAGCGCTGTTACGTGCATTGTTTTTAGCATTATTTTTTGAATTCATTTTGACCTCCTAATTATATTGTTGCCATATTGTTCTATTTCATACCATAATTATAATGGTAATTTCTGGCTTCTTTTAGGCATAAAATTAGTGTGATTTATTATGGAAATTAAAAATGCAATTATATTATCTATTTTAGCCGGCGGTGCTACTAATTTAGGAGTGCTTTTTACCTTTTTTAAAAAAGATAGGGTAAGAGAGGTTATTAGCGTTAGTCTTTCTTTCGCTTTTGGCGTCATGAGTCTTATCAGTCTTAAAGAATTATTACCAATACCTATTAAATACTTTATAAAAAATTTAAGTATAGGCATTGCTTTATTAATTATTTTTTTGGTACCTGTTTTAGCCTTGATGATACTTAAAATTTCTAAGTTTAATATAAAGAAGGGGAGTAATCTTTATAAAATTGGAATTTTAAATATGCTTATTTTATTTTTGCATAATCTCCCTGAGGGAATTGCGGTTTTTACTTCTAGTGTTGCTAGTGAAAAACTAGGTTTAAAAATTGCCTTATCAATTGGAGCTCACAATCTACCGGAAGGAATATGCATTGCGGTACCAATTTATTATAGTACAAGAAGTCGAAAAAAAGCATTTTTTTACACATTTATATCAGGTATTGCGGAACCAATGGGGGCAATTATTACATGGCTTTTTTTAAAACCGTTTATCAGTATTTGTTTTCTGAATGTAACTTTATATTTTGTGGGTTGTTTAATGATTACAATATCTGTTTTAGAGATTTTACCGGAAGCTTTAAGTTATAAAAGATATCTTTATATTTTTATGGGATTATTGTTATCTTTATTTATTTTATTTTTATAATAATTGTGGAAGGGCGGTGGAGAATATTTTTTAAATGTAATTTGTAAATCTTCTTTTAATTTATAAATGTTAACATAATATATATTATGTGTAGTTAAAATTTTCTTTTAATTTTAAAAGTTAAATTATTAATTATAATTTTATTAATATAATGGTTTTTAAATTAAACGTATAATATGCTTAGCCTAGATA